>NZ_JBHZDH010000034.1:0-54093 GCF_042755925.1 Lysinibacillus sp. NPDC059133
GTGAGAGAAAGACTGCATGAAGGGTTGCGCCTTCGTGTGAACAAGAAAAATATATACAACTATAAAAATGTTAACAACCTCTCTAAATAGGGTAATGTGATTTTATCATAGCGAAAGAGAGGTGGTACGCATGGAATGAATGTCCATTGGGAAATTTGCTAAACGTGTTGGTGTAAATGTTGTAACGCTGAGAAGAATGGAAGCAAAGGGCGAGTTTATGCCTGTCCATGTATCTTCTGGCGGTACGAGATATTACTCTGTTGAACAATTAAATATCTGCTCTTGTGGATTAAAGTTGGGTAGAGATTTGAACGCAAGCATTAACTTAGCAAATTACTCAATCTAAGGAATTTAACTTCTTTCAGCAAGTGTTTTTGTAGCGAAAGCGAAGCGTCAGCTACAAATGTCTTTTGTACCGAAAGTGCAGCGGCAGGTACAGAAGTCTCCCACCTCTATAGATGGTGAGATGAATGCGGATTAAAGTTACTTTTCAGCGGGTGTCCAAACACCTGCTGAAATAGAGGAACTCAGTCTAAGAACGCCACGTCCTGTGGCAACGACTGAGTGACCAACATCACGTTGGCCCAAAGCCTCCGGCGGATGTCACGGAATCGGAAAGGAGTTCTTAGGGGATGTTAGCCTAAAACCATCGCATCCATGCGATAACGGCTAACTGACCTGCATCGCGCAGGCCTAAGCACAAAGCCGATTTCGGACGCAATTATGCCGAGGCATAATTGATCTGACAATAAACCTTAGATGTGTACGCAACGATACTGCGGAATTTAAGCCTTTGGAGAGTCATACTAAATGGCAGTAGCTTTTTGCGAAACCAGACTCAGTGAATAAGGAAGACACAAATACGAAAGTCGGAAGATATAAGTTGTGTCACAGTAGAAATGTCTACATTTTTTAAATATGTATATGTTTTTCGTATCGGTGGTAGTATTATTAAACATTTATTAAACAATGGTCATGAGGTAACAGTCTATACACGTACAAAGGAGAAAGCGGAGCCGCTGTTGGCGTTAGGTGCAACTTGGGCAAGTACACCAGCTGAAGCATTTAAAAATAAGGAAATTGCCTTTACAATGGTTGGATACCCTACGGATGTTGAGGAAGTTTATTTTGGAGATAACGGTTTATTTCAAACAGCTGAATCTGGCAATATCGTTATTGATATGACCACTTCTGAGCCAACATTGGCAAAGAAAATTTTCGAGCATGCCCAAAAACTAGGAGTAGAAGCGCTTGATGCACCTGTTTCTGGAGGAGATATTGGTGCTCAAAATGGGACATTATCAATTATGGTTGGAGGTAGCCAAGCTACATTCAATCAAGTTTTATCAGTCATGCAACATTTCGGTGAAAATATTGTTTATCAAGGTGAAGCAGGTGCAGGGCAACATGCTAAAATGTGTAATCAGGTCGTTATTGCTTCCGGAATGATTGGTGTGTGTGAGTCACTGGCTTACGGTTTAAAGGCTGGACTTGATTTACCGACAGTATTGCAATCCATTTCATCTGGTGCAGCAGGCTCTTGGTCGTTAAGTAATTTAGCCCCCCGTATGATCAAAGAAGATTATGCACCAGGCTTTTATATAAAGCATTTTGTAAAGGATATGAAAATAGCATTAGATGAATCTAAAAAAATGGGGATTACATTACCAGGTCTAACACTTGCTTATGATATGTATGAAAGGCTAATGGAAGAGGGCTATGGTGAAAACGGTACTCAGGCACTTTTAAAGGCATATCAATAAAGTTAACCTACTAGAAAATAGAATTTAAAATTATATGAAACCCGAAGTATCAATCTTAGATACTTCGGGTTTCATATATATCTTATTCAGTAGAAGACGCTCACCGCTGATAGGTGGGAGATTAATGGGCATGTGATTCCTTTTCAATGGGCGTACATACAAATAGAGGAATGAACCCACGAACCCACGTCCTGTGGCAATTTAGCTGTAACGACAGCTATAAGTACGCCAAGGTGAAATTGATATTGTAGATCACTACCACACAGAAAATAGTTAACTACGGAAGCATCACTCTTTATCAAAAAGTTTTGCGTCTAAAGAAAAACTAGATGCTCCTGCAAGTGCAAAGTATAAAGCCATTGCAGCTAAAGCTAAATCTAATTCATATCCAGCTAAGCCGTTTTCTCCGATAAAGCCAACGCTAAGCTTCGCTGTAAAAATGGCAACGATCATTGTCACTGTCAATAAAGCCCCGAAAAGTCTTGTGCCTAAGCCTAAAATAATTGCTACACCACCGACTAGTTCTATAATGGCAACAATATAAGCCATGAAGCCTGGAATACCAATGGCATCAAAATAATCAGCTGTGAAGCTGATACCTCCCTGAAACTTTTGGAAACCGTGAGTTGCAAAAATAATGCCGAGCATCACACGTAAAATAGTTGAACCGATATTTTGCATAGTTAAATAAACTCCTTTTGTTTTTAGCTTACATTTCGTAACTTAGTTTATTTTTAAAAATAACTTTTGTCAAGTAACTAAATTTTATTTTTTAAACTGATTTTCGAAAAAATGATATACTCTTATATAAGAACAAAATACTTTGGAGGCAGGAAAATTGGATCAAAAAAAAATTTGTCCACGATTTGAAAAGGCATTAAAAATAGTAAATCATAGCTGGAACACCCTGCTTATTTATCAGTTATTAGAAGGTCCTCAACGATACTCAACAATAAAAAATCAGGTGGGTATTAGCAGTCGTGTGTTAACGGAGAGATTAAAAGAATTAGAGATTGAGAACATTGTGGAGCGCACAGTTATTCCATCAACACCAGTAGTGATTGAATATAAGCTAACAGAAAAAGGACATGCACTTGCACCGGTCCTTAAAGCAATTGAACAATGGTCTTCTATGTGGGTGAATATAGAAGAATAGTACAATGGATATCCAAGCGAGGGGGCTTGGATATTTTTTTATTATGGTCAATGAAACTGAATGTATATTGTAAATAGTGTTAATTTTCTTTAAATAAAAGGTATTTTTTATTACATGGGGGAATTTATTTAATAGTATAGAGAATGGGAGGAGGGTTTTATGAAGAGAAATTCAACAGTAGACGTGCAGCATCGGAGTCAGTTAGCTCTTTATTTATCACTGCCAATTTTGTCGTGGGCATTTTATGATTTTGCGAATACAATATTTTCTTCAAATATTAATACGATATTTTTTCCGTTTTATATGGATGAGGTTTTAGGGACGAATGAGGTAATGCAGCAGGTGGCAAGCACGTTTATTTCTTATGCGAATGCTATTGCTAGCTTTTTCCTCGTTATTTTTTCGCCACTTTTTGGTGTCTGGATTGATAATACAGGCTATAAAAAGAGATTTATAGTATGGTTTGCATCTATTTCCATCTTTTTTACCTTTATGATGGGGGTTTTTGCGAATCTACAGACACCAACAAATTATTCAGGTGTGCCACTTAGTTTATTTTTAGTTGTAGCTAGTTTTATCATCGCAAAATTTTTCTTTAATTCCAGTCTAGTATTTTATGATTCCATGATGGGTGATTTAGGGACGAAAGAGGAAATGCCCCTTATTTCTGGCTATGGGGTAGCGATTGGTTATCTGGGTACAATTTTGGGACTACTTGTTTATTTGTACGTAGGAAATAGTGATTTCCATCGAGCATTTATTCCAACTGCCATTTTATATTTATTATTTTCTTTGCCATTATTTTTTATTAATAAAGATACACCGATACCAACGTCTCAACGAAAGTCTATTAAATTTTTAGATGGTTATAAGGAGATTGTTCAAACATTTAAGGATATGAAGCAATATAAAGCTATTTTCACCTTTATGATTGCTTACTTCTTTTTAAACGATGCAATTGCAACAACCATTGCAATGATGGCTGTATATGCAACAACAATCGTAGGCTTTACTTCAGGTCAATTTATCGTGCTTTATTTAGTGTCTACGGTGTCAACTATTATTGGCTCTTTTGCATTTGGTTATATTACAAAAGCAATTGGAGCCAAGCGTGCGATAACCGTGGTGGCGATATTAATGATTGTTGCTTTAACATTTGCTGTCTTTGCGACACAGCAATGGATGTTCTGGCTTGCGGGTAGTATGTTTGGCGTATCGCTAGGATCCATGTGGGTAACATCTAGAACATATATTATTGAATTGTCTCCAGAAGAAAAACGGGGTCAGTTTTTTGGCCTATTTGCATTTTCGGGTAAAGTATCCTCCATTATCGGGCCAGCAGTCTACGGAACGGTTACATTATGGATGAAAGACTACGGAACGCTAGCAAGTCGTGTTGCGTTATCGACATTAATTGTGATGACGATAATTGGCCTATTGGTCCATCTAAAAGTAGTCAATGGCTCAAAAGTTGGAGATGATAGTTGATAAAACATATACGTATGCCATGTATATCAGGCTGAGCACTTTCCTGAGGGTGTCATATAAGCCACTTGGACAAATTGCAAAAGCGAAGCGGCAGCACTAACTGTTTTTTTTGATGGAAATCAACCCGCGTTATGGATGTCGAGCCATGTTAATGATAAAATTGGAAAAAGCAAGTAGGAGAAATGTATTGCCTATGATACAATTGAATTATAAATAGAAGTTGGATAGAAAGGAGCGGGGTTGCTTTGGAACATAAAGGTATATTATTAGAAAGTGGCACAAATGAGCTAGAAATTGTTGAATTTGAAGTAGCTAATAATAAATTTGGTATTAACGTTATTAAAGTAAAGGAAATTATTCAACCGATTCCAGTAACATTTATTCCACACGCGCACCCGCATGTAGAAGGGATTATTCAATTACGAGGTGAGGTTTTACCGGTAGTTGATATGCTCCGAGTATTAGGTATTCAAAGTCAAGAGCGTAGTTCTCAGCAAAAATATATTGTAGCTGAGTTTAATAAACAGCGTGTAGTATTCCATGTAGATAATGTAACACAGATTCACCGTATTTCATGGAATCAAATCGAAAAACCTTCTGATATGTATCAGGGAGGAACATCCCAAGTAATTGGGGTTATTAAGCAAAATGAGCAAATGATTTTATTGCTTGATTTCGAAAGAATTATGGTAGACATAAATCCAGACTCTGGTATTAGTGTAGAAGCCGTTAAAAAGCTTGGTAAACGTGAGCGCTCTGAAAAACGAATTTTAATTGCAGAAGATTCACCATTACTACGTAAGCTCTTATTCGATACTATGAAAGAAGCAGGTTATGAGAATGTTGAATTCTTTGAAAACGGCCATGATGCTTATGAATACCTCGAATCTATCATCAAGAGTGGTAGCGATGTATCCGAGCATATTCAATTAGTTGTGACGGACATTGAAATGCCACAAATGGATGGGCATCATTTAACGCGTAAAATAAAGGAGCATCCAGATCTCCAAAAGCTTCCTGTCATTATTTTCTCAAGCTTAATTACGGATGATCTTCGTCATAAAGGTGACAAAGTAGGTGCAGAGGATCAAATTAGTAAGCCAGAAATTGCGGAGCTTATTTTACGAATCGATCAACTTATCATATAAAAAATTTTTATCAAGGTTTTACAATAAAGATAAAGTTGGAAAAGGTAACTTAGACTGAGTTCCTTTATTTCAGCGGATGTTTGGATACCAGCTGAAAAGTAACTTAAATTCGCATTCATCTCACCATCTATAGAGGGGGGAGACTTCTGTACCTGCCGTTGTACTTTCGGTACAAAAGACATTTGTAGCTGACGCTTCGCTTTCGCTACCAAAACACTTGTAACTGCCGTTTCACTTACGTTACATAAAACACTTGCTGAAAGAAGTTAAAGAAAGTCGGATGCCTCTTTTAGGCTCCGGCTTTTTTGTATAGATCCATGAGGTTAGGAACAAAATAATAAGGTTCTTTTTGTTGGGGTGTCTATACAATTTTGATAGGAAGGTAAATATCCTGACACTTCTATCGAAAAAAGGGGAGTTCCTGATTGTTTGAGTACCTACACATAATGGCTCAGCTCAATATTTGAGGTAGAACCATTAATACTCTGCATGCATGCGCTAAGGAAGTGATTATTTGAATGAATTAAAAACCGCTATCATCGATATTGGCTCAAACACTGTTCGATTAGTATTGTATCAATACGATAAAGAAGAGGGACTTCGTGAGATTGGCAATATTAAAACGGTTGCCCGTTTACGTACATATTTACAGTCCTCTGGTGAAATGTCTGAAGAAGGTATACAAGTATTAACAGAAACATTATTGACTTTTAAAGCAATACTTGATGATTATGAAGTGACTGATGTTAAAGCTGCTGCAACAGCTGCAATCCGTCAGGCGACCAATAGAGAAAAAATTATGACCTTAATGAAAAAACGGACAGGCATTCAAATAGAGCTTTTATCTGAAGATGAAGAGGCATATTATGGCTTTATTGCTGTAGCTCATTCTATAGGCACGAAGTCCGCTGTGACGATCGATATTGGTGGCGGTAGTACTGAAATAACGCTTTTTGAAAATAAAGAGCTACAGAAGTCTCATAGTTTTCCTTTTGGTACAGTTTCTTTAAAGCAACGTTTTGTAAAGGGCGAAATTATGAATGGAAGTGAAAAAAAGGAACTTATTACTTTTGTGAAGGAACAGTTCAAATCACTTTCATGGATTCAGGATATCGGTTTACCGATTATCGCTATTGGTGGTAGTGCTCGAAATATTGCCCAAATCCACCAACAAAAACATGCATATCCACTAGCAAGTGTACATGGCTACGAAATGACGAAAGGAAATTTAGAGGAGCTCAGTGTATTTTTAGGTAATTTAAGCTTTCATGATTTGAAACAGTTAGATGGGCTTTCGGCAGATCGTGCGGATATCATTGTCCCTGCATTAGAGGTTTTCAATGTGTTAATGGAAGTTGTTGGCAGTGAATTGTTCCAGATAACAAAGAAGGGTTTACGAGAAGGGCTCATTATACAGCGTATTTTGCAAACAGATAAAAGTGTGTTCGATAAGTACAATGTGTTTGAGGAAAACGCTAAAAGATTGGCTCGTCAGTATGGTCGTTCCGAAGAAGAAGCGGATTATTTAATGCATTTAACAGATCAATTGTACCGTGAATGTTGCCACTCCGGTTATTTGCAACATCATCCAAAAGATTTGCAATTATTGGAGAAAGCGGCGAGGGTGTTTAATATAGGGGAGTATATTGAGTTAAGCTCTGCTAGCCAGCATACCTTTTATTTAATTGCGAACCAATCTATCGATGGGCTAAATCATAAGGAACGTGTAAAATTAGCACTTTTAGCCTCATATAAAAATAAAGATTATTATCAGCGATTTGCTACTCCGTTTACAGAATGGATGAGTCGTGAGGAGTATCGTAAAATACGAGATTTTGGTGCTTTTTTGAAATTTGTCTATGCGTTAAATGTGTCTAAAAGAAGAATTGTCAAGGCCATTAAGATGCAAACTAAAGAGGATTATGTACAGCTTAGCATCTATGTGAAACACAATGCGGCCGCTGAAATATACCAAGCAAACCGACAAAAAAAACATCTAGAACGCGCACTAAAGATACCGATAAAAATAAACTTTGTGGAAGAGGGTTGAACAATTATGACAACTGAAGTTACGAATAATCAGTTAAGTGACAAAGAATCATCAGAAATACAAGGTCGATTACTAGAGGAAATCGCTAAACCGCAATACTATAATAATCGTGAATTAAGCTGGCTCGCCTTTAATGAACGAGTTTTAGAGGAAGCAGAGGATGTCGATAATCCTCTGCTAGAACGATTGAAATTTTTAGCCATATTTAGCTCGAATTTGGATGAATTTTTCATGGTGCGTGTTGCAGGTCTTCAGGATCAAGTACGTGCAGGTTTCCATAAGCCCGAAAATAAGTCAGGCTTAACACCAAAAGAGCAATTAGCGAAAATTGCAGAGCGAACTCAGGCATTAGTGCGCCGACAAACTGAAGTTTACAGACACTTAATATATGATTTATTACCACAACATAATGTACATATTGCAGACATGAAAGACTTAACTAGTACACAGAAAGCATTTGTCAATGAAATGTTTGCAGAAACCATCTTCCCTGTTTTAACACCCGTAGCTGTAGATGCGTATCGTCCTTTCCCAATTTTGCTTTGTAAAACATTAAATTTACTTGTTTTATTAGAGCAAGATGAAGCTGACTTAGAGAATCGTGAAAAGGTAGCCATTGTACAAGTTCCATCTGTCTTAGATCGTTATATTAAAGTACCATCAGCAGACGGAGAGACCGTTATTGTCTTATTAGAAGACGTGATTGTAGCGCATATAGAAAAACTCTTTTATGGTTACAGTGTCAAATCAGCTCAGGCTTTCCGTTTAACACGTAATGCTGATTTAACGATTCATGAAGAAGGTGCAAGAGATTTACTTGTAGAAATCGAAAAAGAGCTGAAAAAACGTAAATGGGGTGTTGGTAGTCGTCTAGAAGTTCGAGAGGGCGAAATGAGCGAGGAAGTTCTTACATACTTACTAGATGAATTTGAAATTGAAGAAACGGATGTTTTTCATATAGATGGACCGCTAGATTTAACATTTATGTTCTCTTTTGTAAAAGGCATATCTGTTGGTCGAGAACATTTAGAATATGAAAGCTTTATTCCACAGCCACCATTAGATTTACAGTCGGATGAAAATATTTTTGAAAAAGCTCTGCAACAAGATATTTTTTTCCATCACCCATATGAGTCGTTTGTGCCAATTGTAGATTTTATTGCAGAAGCGGCCGTTAATCCGAACGTGTTAGCCATCAAACAAACATTATATCGTGTAAGTGGTAATTCTCCCATTATACAAGCCTTAAAGCTTGCAGCAGAAAATGGTAAACAGGTAACAGTTTTAGTTGAGTTGAAAGCGCGTTTTGATGAAGAAAATAATGTACTTTGGGCAAAGCAACTTGAGCAAGCCGGCTGCCTTGTTATTTACGGTATGAATAACTTAAAAACACACTCGAAAATAACGCTTGTTGTGAGTCGTCGAAATGGAAAAATTGAACGTTTTGTACATCTAGGCACAGGAAATTATAATGATGCAACTGCAAAAATTTATACAGATATGGGTATCATAACAACAGATAAGGAATTTGGCATTGATGCCACTAACTTCTTTAACTATTTAAGTGGTTATACAGAGAAACCAGCTTTTAATCATTTAGTTGTGGCACCGTTTGATATTCGAGATGAATTTATCCGCTTAATGGATGAGGAAATTGCATGTCATAAGAAGCATGGTAATGGTTTTATTCGAGCTAAAATGAATTCACTAACGGATAAAGACTTAATGATGAAGCTATATGAGGCATCCATTGCAGGTGTGAAAGTAGAGCTGATCATTCGTGGTATTTGTTGCATTAGACCAGGCATCCCTGGAATTAGTGAAAACATAACAGTAACGAGTATTGTTGGTCGCTTCCTTGAGCATTCGCGTATTTATTGGTTCCATCATAATGGGGAAAATAAAGTATACTTGTCTTCTGCAGATATGATGACTCGTAATATGATTAAACGTGTGGAAATTTTATTCCCAGTATATGCAAGTGAAGCAAAAGCTCGTATTATTAACATTATGAATACACAACTTGAAGATACAGCAAAAGCTCGTATTCAAGACTCCAATGGAAAATATCATTACAAAGAATTTGATCGTGGTGAAGATCCAATTAATAGTCAGGAAATTTTCCTAAAGGATGCACTAAAACCTACGCTAGACGAAGAATAAAGCAAACACGCTACTTAGTGAGGGATATCATGAAAAAATATAAAGAGAATGTAGCGCAATTTGCAGACTATCATCAAATCATACAACTTAATCCATTTGATGCTGTCGTATGTTTGAGAAAAGTTGATACAAAAGCGTTTGAAGTCGTTAATTTCAACGAAAAGCTACCGTCATTTATGAAGCTACAAGATGTGAAAGCCACCAACGCAGAACAGTTTTTTACGGAGCAATGCTGGCTGCAATTATCGAATATATTACAACAAGAATTCAATATAGACCAAAGGCTAGAAGTATGTACGGAGCACAAAGTAAAAACATTTGTTGTTCGTGTACAGCACTTAGAAAATTCAGTTGTAGCAGTTATTCTACGTGAGAAGCAGAATGAAGTAGAACCCTATTTGCAATTTGTGGAACAACACGTATGTCCGGTGTTAACAACTGATTTGCAAGGTCGCATTATTCATCAAAACGTTGCTGCCACTTCTCTTTTGTCAAAAGAACAACAAAGCTTGATAGGACAAAATATTTTTTCATTATTAGAGAGTAAGTATATCAACGAATTTAAATTATTATTTGCCAAAACTATTGAGGGCTCAGCATTGGGTATGCCCCAATGCATGTTTGAACACCAATTGTTAAGTAAAGAACCATTTTATTTAAGAACACATCCAACATACTTGAATGGTGAAATTATAGGTGTCCATTTATTTGTGAAAGATGCCACTTCATTTATGAATGATCATCAGGCCTTTTATTACCTAGCATTAATGGATGAATTAACGGGTATTTGGAATCGTAAGGCTTTAAAAGAACAGTGGCTTCAGCATTTAAATGATAAAAAGCATAATCAGCAAGCAGCTATTATTTTAATGGATATTGATCGTTTTAAAAAGTTTAATGAATCCCTTGGTGAAAGTAAGGGTGATGAACTTATACGAATGTTTAGTCAAAGACTTCATGAGCTCTGTTACTCCAAATGCTCGCTTTATCGTTATAATAGTGATGAATTTATTTTTGTTCTAAAAGATGCAACGGTCAACAAAATTGAACAGACGGCTAACGCTATTTTAGATGCATTAAAACAGCCATTCATGATTGATGGGCAGGAATATTTTATTAGCGTGTCAATTGGTATCTCCCTTAGTCCAGCGGATGGCAAAGATTTAGAAACGCTTATACGTAAAGCAGATAAAGCATTATTTTCTGTAAAAGAGCATGGTCGTTCGCACTACCGTTACTATCGTGAGGATACGACAACTATTTTTCAAAATGAGGCACTGATGGAGGCGCATTTACGTCGTGCTATCGAATTTAATGAACTAAGTATTCATTTACAGCCGCAAATGGATTTAATGGATAACAGTACTAATAGCTTTGAGGCATTATTACGATGGAATAACCGGAAATTTGGCTTCGTGTCTCCTGCACAGTTTATACCTATTGCAGAGGCATCAGGTTTAATCATTGAAATCGGTGATTGGATTATTGACGAGGTGTGTCGCTATCAAAAAGAGTGGCAGATGAATGGCTATCGACCAGTACGAATTGCCATCAATATTTCGCCAAAACAATTTAGAAAAGAAAACTTTGCTCGGAAAATTAAAGCGGCCTTGAAAAAATATAATGTGCCGCCTGAATTATTAGAGGTGGAAATTACCGAAAGCTCCATGACGAATGTCCATGAAACATTTTCAATTCTAACCGAATTGAAGCAGCTAGGTGTTTATGTTTCCGTGGATGATTTTGGAACGGGTTATTCATCTCTAAGCTATTTAAAGCGTTATCCGATAGATATTATAAAAATTGATCAATCGTTTATAGCAGATATTACAAAAGATGATAAAAATGAGGCCATTATTAAGGCCATTATTTCAATGTCCCATAATTTGGGGTTGGAGGTCGTTGCTGAAGGGATCGAGGAACCATCACAGGTTGATTTCCTAAAACGCCACCGATGCCAAAAAGGGCAAGGCTATTTATATAACAAGCCATTACCCGTAGAAACCATTGTTAATAAATATTTTATTAGCTAAAGCCAACAAACAAAGTAGCACTTCATCATGAATGGGATGAAGTGCTACTTTTTTGTAGAGCTTTGGGAAGGGGAGGATCTAGGTGAACGAATGTACAATTCAAGGTGGCTTAACCCGATCACTACTTCCGGTTACCTGATCAAATTAAGGCTAGGATGATCACCACTTCCGATTACCCGATCAAATAAAGGCTTGAGCTGATCACTACTTCCGATTACCCGATCAAATAAAGGCTTGAGCTGATCACTACTTCCGATTACCCGATCAAATTAAGACATAATCTGATCATATCTCCGAGCTACCTGATCAGTTCTCCCGGTAGCCTGAGCGAATGGAGATACAACCGGATCAGAAAATCGCTTCATCCGAGCTCATGCAGTTTCCATCTATGCAACCCTTCTAAAAGTTAGCTATTTATTTTCTGCTTTCAATCCATCTAACACAATAGTTGTAAATAGCGCCATTTCCGCTGATAAATTGAAGTCTTCATGATGAATTAACCAATCATAGACATTTGCACGCATACAACGCTGAATAATAGCCTGCACTTGAGTAACCTGCAAATCTTGGCGAAATTCTCCAAGTCGAACGCCTTCCTCTAAATAAGTATTGATGATTTGGAATATTTTCCTTTGTGGACTAATTAAATAATGACCTTGTTCCACTTGACTTGTCATCGCAGCGGTATAGACTGTTCGCATTAAATCCTTGCCCACAACATTTGTTAAATACTTCATTTGCTCTTTATAAAGAGTTAGAATTTTTTCGCTTGCTGGTAAGGTAGAGTCAATATTTTTTTCCACAGTACTATAAAAACTATCAAGTTCCTTAAATTTATCTAAAATAACATCGTACTTAGACGGGAAATGGGTGTAAAACGTTCCCTTCGATACATGACATGCTTTCGTAATTTGTTCAACAGACACATGCTCAAATCCATGTTTATTAAATAAATCTAATGATGCTTTGAGTAATTTTTCCCGTGTTTCTAATGCCTTTTTTTGACGGCTCGTTAATGAATTCATATTCTCATATTCCTCCGAATTAAGTATATTAAGATGTTTTTTTAAAAAAATCTGAAAATATAAAAATTTTGATTGACGATATGGAATTAATTTGATTATGATTTAAGTGACCGAAGTCAATGACTATGGTCATTCAGATTTTCTCGTACTAATGTTACGATAAAAGACTGGAGTTGGCTAGGGTGCATTGGATTTTCAAGAAAGAATGATATGTCTGCAGTTTATTTAAGTTTAAAGAAATTGAACAATTTTAAAGGAGGACAATAAATATGACAACGGCACATGGGGTTAAAACATTAACACATTTCATTGGTGGAGAGCTTGTGGAAGGAAAAAGTAGTCGCTTTGGTTCTGTATACAATCCTACGACGGGTGAGGTGATTGCCAAGGTGCCACTTGCAACTGTAGAAGAAACTCGGGAAGCCATTGATAAGGCACAGGCAGCATTTCCACAATGGAGAGATACGTCAGTAGCTAAACGTGCTGAGGTTGTATTAAAGTTCCGTAATCTTATTACTGAAAATATGGAGGAACTCTTACAAATTATTTGTAAAGAGAGCGGTAAAACAATTGAAGATGCGAGAGGTGAAATTACCCGTGGTTTGGAGTCCGTTGACTTAGCTATCGGTGCACCTCATTTAATGAAGGGGGAGTATTCTGTCAATGTCGGTGGTCAGATTAATGCCTACTCTGCAAAGTATCCATTAGGTGTAGTAGCGGCTATTTCGCCATTTAACTTCCCAATCATGGTGCCTTTAGCACAAACAAGCATGGCAATTGCTGTCGGCAATGCCGTTATTTTAAAAGCTTCTGAACGTGTTCCTATGACTGCCTTGTATGTGAGCGAACTTTGGAAAAAGGCTGGGTTACCAGATGGTATTTGGACGGTAGTAAACGGGGATAAAGATGCAGTAAATGAACTATTAGAAAACCCAATTGTGCAAGCAATTTCATTTGTAGGATCGACACCAGTTGCCCAATATATTTATGAAACGGGCTCGAAATACGGTAAACGTGTTACAGCGCTTGGTGGAGGAAAAAACAATATGGTTGTGATGCCTGATGCAGATCTTGACCAGGTAGCAAATGCATTTATCGGAGCAGCTTATGGAGCGGCCTCTCAGCGTTGTATGGCCATTTCTACGATTATGCCTGTTGGCAAGGATACCGCAGATCGTCTTGTTGAAATCTTAAAGGAGAAAATCACTAATTTGAAGGTAGGCTCATATACAAATCCAGAAACAGATTTTGGCCCTGTCATTTCACAGCAATCGAAGGAAGCGATTATTGCGGCAATCAATCGAGGCGAGTCTGAAGGCGCAACAGTTGTTTGTGATGGTCGTGAACTTGCTATTGTCAAAGAGTCAAAAGGATTCTTTGTAGGGCCGACATTGCTAGATAATGTTAAACCAGGCATGGAAATTTATGAACAAGAAATATTCGGTCCAGCTCGAAATGTTGTACGTGTTGATTCATTGGACGAAGCCATTCAACTTATTAATAAACATGAGCTTGGAAATGGGGTTACAATCTTTACGAATGACGGTTTAGCAGCTCGTAAATTTACAACAGAAATCGATGTTGGTATGGTTGGCGTGAATGTACCAATTCCTATTCCAGTTGGTTACCATAACTTTGCTGGATTTAAAGGTTCTCGTTTTGGAGAAGGTCATATGTTTGGTCCCGATCAAGCACGCTTCTTCACAAAAACAAAAACAATATCAGAGCGTTGGATGACAGGTCAAGCATCGACAGCATCTACGTTTGCATTCCCAAGTAATAACGACTAATACAAATGAAGAGCTGTATTCTTTTACAGCTCTTTTTAAATGGCTCAAATTATAGGTAGGATACTTTATTCTCAGGAGGGTTTGCGTGAAAGGAAAAACAGTATTTATTACTGGAGCAGCACGTGGAATTGGGTTATCCATGGCACTAGCGTTTGCTGAACAGGGAGCGAATGTAGTGATAACAGACATGAATGAACAGCTTTTAGCGGAGGCAATTAAACACAATCCGCAATTAACAGCATACACATGTGATGTTACGGATGAACAGGCAATATGTGATGCGATTGACTTTACTGTTAAAAAGTTTAAGACAATAGATATTGTCATTAACAACGCAGGGTTTCAACATGTTTCTCTTATAGAGGATTTCGCGACAGAAATCTTCGAATCCATGCAAAAAGTGATGCTTGTTGCACCTTTTATAGCAATGAAATATGTGTTACCACATATGAAGAACAATAAGTTCGGACGCATTATTAATATGGCATCCATTAATGGCGTTATTGGGTTTGCAGGTAAGGCCGGATACAATGCAGCAAAGCATGGACTTATCGGTCTAACGAAAGTAGCGGCACTAGAGGTTGCAACTGAGGGGATAACCGTGAATGCGATTTGTCCAGGGTATGTCGATACAGAATTAGTGCGTAATCAGTTTACGGATTTAGCAAAAACAAGGGGAATCCGAGTAGAGGAAGTGCTTGAGCAGGTACTTTATCCACTCGTTCCTCAAAAACGCTTACTAGATGTATCAGAAATTACAGGACTTGCGCTTTATTTAGCTAGCGATCTGGCAAAGGGTTTAACAGGTCAAGCGATTATTTTGGATGGCGGGTATACAGCACAATAGCTTAGGAGGGTGAAATATGATTCAAACAAAAACAATCTACACGGTTCATTCACCAGGAACGATCGTTTATGGACGAGATTCTTTTAAAGAAGTAGGCGAATACGCAAAAAAATTAGGGACTAAGGCTCTTATCATTAGTGATCCGATCATGGATAGTTTAGGCTTTGTTAATCAATGTAGCACTTTATTAAAAGCAAATGGATTAGAATCGTTTTCATATTTAGGCGTAACAACGGAACCAGTGGATACGTATGTAGCAGAGGGGCTTCATATTTTACAATCTGAGGGCTGTGATCTTATTATTTCTGTCGGTGGCGGGAGCTGTATCGATACAGGAAAAGCAATTGCAGTAGTTGCAACGAATGATGGTTATATTGGCGATTATATGAAACTGGCAAAAATCGCAGAGCAAGCACCGATTCCACATATTGCGATACCGACAACTGCGGGGACTGGCTCAGAAGCGACGGATGTAACAGTTATTACTAATACGAAAAATGACGTGAAAATGATGATTAAGCAGCCTGCATTTATGCCAAACATCGCTATTGTAGATCCGATTTTAACGGTTACCTCTCCACCCTCCATCACTGCAGCGACTGGTATCGATGCATTAAGTCATGCTATTGAAAGTTATTTATCTCGTTTAGCACATCCTTACTCGAATGTACTTGCACTATCAGCCATGGAGTTAATCGTTCATAATATTTTAAAAGCTTACGAGCAAGGTCATGATATTGATGCTCGGGAAGCGATGTCGCTAGGCTCCATGCAAGCAGGTCTCTCATTCTCAAATGCTTCTGTCGCTTTAGTACATGGTATGTCTCGTCCAATAGGAGCGTTATTCCATGTGCCCCATGGTATTTCAAATGCCATGCTCTTGCCAGCGGTATTAGAATTTTCAAAGGATGCTTGTGTCGATCGGCTAGCGGATCTAGGTAAGTTTTTCAATAAAGATAATGAGCAGTTATCTCAAGAGGAGCTTGCCGATTTAGCTATTGATTCGATTAAGGAAATGTGCAAGAAGATGGAAATAGGGAATTTAAAACAATGGGGAATTGATGAACAAGCCTTTTACGATGCTATTCCAAAAATGACAGCTGATGCAATTGCCAGTGGTAGCCCTGGAAATAATCCTAAAGTTCCGACACAGGCAGAGCTTATGGAACTTTACAAAATTGCCTATCACTATGAGTTTTAGGGTTTCGATAAGAAGTTGTCTAAAATAGAGTTACAAATCATATTTAATTTGTAACTCTATTTTTTATTAATTAAACCAATTTATTGGCTCATCGCCAAAAGGTGTGTATGACATTACGTATGCCATTTATCTTTTTCAAAACCCGGACGCATAGTTTATCTGTGCGAAAGCGAAGCGACAGCAACAATTATGCCAAAGAGAAATTGATATAAGTTGATGGGAGTGGAGGCTGGGCGACTCCTTGGGGATTAGCAATAGAGCGAAGGCTAAAAGCAACACATCCTGTGATAACGCCTTAGTGACCAACATCGTGTTGGCCCGACGCCCCCAAGAAAGCGCACAGTCGGAACGGAAATCAACCACACGTTATGGCGGTGATCCAATTTATTTTTTTGAAACTATATGCAAGGAAATACCCGCGGAAGAGAAGCAAATACCCGCGGAAGAGAAGCGAATACCCGCGCGCAACAGTGAAATACCCGCGAATACCCAGCAACATTAGAATCCCAGCTAGTAGAACCTTTCAATCTCTCCATGTGTTTGTAGAATTAATATGACATATTCGAGAAAATATAGTAATATTTTAAGTGAATCATCATTCATTTTTTGTGGAGGGGGAAATCGTATGTTGCAGGGGAAAACAATTATTATTACAGGTGGATCAAGTGGAATGGGGCTTTATATGGCGAAGCAATTCGTTGCTGAAGGGGCAAATGTTGTTATTACAGGTCGTAATGAGGAGCGATTGGCAGAGGCGAAAGCCTTTATTTTAGAAGCTGGAAAAACGATTGAAACATTCCAAATGGATGTTCGAGTGCCTGAGCATGCAGAGGCAATGCTAGCATTTGCTGTTGAAAAGTTTGGACAGGTTGATGGGCTTGTGAATAATGCAGCTGGTAATTTTATAGTGCGTGCAGAGGATTTATCACCTAATGGTTGGAAGGCTGTTGTTGATATTGTTTTAAATGGAACATTCTATTGTTCTTCCGCAGTCGGTAAGTACTGGATTCAAAATAATATTAAAGGATCTATTCTTAATATGGTCGCGACTTACGCATGGAATGCAGGTCCTGGTGTTATTCATTCTGCAGCAGCGAAAGCAGGTGTATTGTCATTGACTCGAACGTTAGCTGTTGAATGGGGAAAACAATATGGAATTCGAGTAAATGCAATTGCTCCAGGTCCAATTGAGCGTACAGGTGGTGCAGAAAAGCTTTGGGAGTCAGAGGCTGCTGCTGCTCGTACATTGGACTCGGTTCCGTTAGGCCGTACAGGCACGCCTGAAGAAATTGCTGATTTAGCAACATTTATGATATCTGATAAGGCAAGATATATGAACGGAGAATGTGTGACACTTGATGGTGGGCAATGGCTCAATCAGTATCCGTTCTAAAATAAAAATCTTTGCATAATGAAGAGCTGGGTTGACGCATACTAAGGGTAAAGAAAGGAGTTTTGCCGATGGGTATGTGGTTAATACCGGCTCTTATTGCCATTACGATTATTTCTGCCATTTCGCTTGTGTCGACGCTGAAAATTGCTAAAATGACGTCTCAGCGGAAATCAGAAAACGATACGCCGATTTCAGAAACTGTTGAAGAGTATGCGACTATGCTCAACCCAATAGTATGGGTATATATCATTTTTTTGCTTTTTTTAGGGATAATGATTTTTTATTATTGGAGTAAGTACGGCTATTAAAAAGATTTTTTTCTTCATTCAGTTCATATTTTCTAAATATAAACTGAATGAAGATATTTCCATTCCTATCAGGTGAAACCCTCTTATATATGCACTTTTGATACTTAGTTTTGTTTCAAATTGCTAAAATAATTCGTGGTAATAAAAAACTCTTCTCGGCCTTGTCGTGGTCATAAAAGGAATAGTTATGATATGATAAAAGGGAAGCATCCTGTTCTGCAAAGCGAGGACAGAAAAGGAGAAGAAGTTCATGATTTCAACTAACAGCAAAGACTTATTAGCAATGCCAATTAGTGAATTTATTATTTCATCTGAAAAGGTTGCACATGTTCAAAGTGGAAATAGTGCGGAACATGCACTCCTAGTACTTACACGTACAGGGTATTCTTCGATACCTGTTTTAGATTTGAAATACCGACTTCAAGGTTTACTAAGTATGAAGATGATTACTGAATCCATTCTTGGACTAGAACATATTGAATATGAAAAGTTACCAGATATTAAAGTGGATACGATAATGGATAAAGATATCGCTGTATTAAAGTTGACGGATACTTTTCAGCGAGCTCTGGACTTAGTTATTAACCACGCCTTTTTATGTGTTGTGGACGAAGAAGGAACATTTGCAGGAATTTTAACGAGACGTGTTATTCTAAAGCAATTGAAAAAATATATTTATCAAAAAGAGTAGTAGTTTAAGAGGGGACTCAGATGAAAATCATGAGGTCCTCTTTGCTTGTATCGGAGGTTTACTGATTGATGGCAACGGAGGCTGAAATTTTAAAAGTACTAGCAGAGGAACGTAATATGCGTAAAGCAGCAGAACGTTTATTTTTATCGCAACCAGCACTTTCTCAAAGGCTTCAAACTATTGAAAAAGACTGGGGAGCGCAGTTATTTATTCGTTCGCAAAAAGGACTTACGGCGACACCTGCTGGAGAGCTTATTATTGCCTATGCAACAGAAATGCTCAGCAAAAAAGAAGAGATTTATGAAACAATCCAATCATTAACGACGAAAGTAAACGGGACATTGAAAATCGCCTGTGCATCGATTGTCGGACAAAACTGGCTTCCGATAATATTAAAGGATTTTGTAACGAAATATCCTGAGGCAAAAATTTCTCTTATGACCGGCTGGAGCTCTGAAATTGTAAAAGCACTTTATGAGGGTGAGGCTCATGTAGGGATTGTGCGTGGGCAGGTTGATTGGAGAGGGGAAAAAATTCATCTTTTTCGTGACACCCTTTATTTAGTAGATAAAGAGTTAAAAACGATAGAAGATGTCCTGACGTCAGACCGACCTTTTATTCAATTTAAAAGTGATTCCAACTATTATCAGGAAATTCAACAATGGTGGCGGCAGCATTTCGCATCAAATCCACGAAAACAAATTTTAGTTGATCAGATTGAAATTTGTAAGCAAATGGCATTGAATGGTATCGGTTATGCTATTTTGCCTTCAATAACGTTAAATGACAATGATGGCATTAATAAAATTGCATTAACTAATAATGAAAAAGAATTTGGTTTAACACGTGATACTTGGTTAATTGGCTATGAATCTTCATTTGAGTTACGACAAGTAGAGGCTTTTGTAGAGGTAGTGCAAGACCATGCACGATGTTTGTTTGATTATACGAAATAAGAATACTATCAAGGCAGTCCCAAGTGATTCACTCGGGGTTGCCTTTTTTATCTGGATTAACGTCCATAAAACCCTATTGGTGAGGACAATGAAGAAAGCCACGCTAATTAAAGTTTAACTCAATGAGCTAATTCTTGGCCTATCACCAAAAGTTAATACTTTGTTTATTAAAACATATGCCATGCATATAAGTTGGTCTTCGTTACGACTAGGGGACTCCTTGGGGATCAGCGATAGAGGAACGAAGGCTAAAACCATTACATCCTGTGATAAAGCCTTCGTGACCAACATCGGTGCTGTTGTTGCTGTCGCTGCGCTTTCGCACAAAAAACATCTGTTGTCCAGACGCCCCAGGAAAGCGCCCAGTCGGAACGGAAATCAACCCCACGTTATGTTGAAGGGTTAATTTTTTCGTATTAATCTCCAAAAAAAGCTTCAACTATTAGGTTGAAGCTTTTTAAATGGGATAGTTAAAATTGAGAACAATGGGAAAATCAAATATAAAGAGATTAAATTATCAAGAGTTAAGAACCAAATATCAATACAACCTATCAAAATTAACCCTATAATATTAAACAGAATAAACGATATCAACTTATTTCCAAGCTTTTTAGAAATATAAATATTAATAGGAGCTACCAAAACAATAGTAAATAAATAGATTGCTAAATAGAACAGTACAAAAAGCATTGCATTCTCATACATCGAAAGAGGCATTAATTCCGATTCCGGATCCCTCTCGATAAATAGAATACTACACGTGGTAACTAATGCTACTATTATCGGTAATAGAAGTATCTTTGCCATATAACTTTTTGTCATTTGAGTTACCTCTTTTAGTTATTATAATCCAGTCCTTATTCGAACTGGATTATGATAACTATTATAAAAAAAACAGTATAAATTCTCAACTTTATCCTATTTTCATTATCCGAAAAAGTCACTTCCGTGTACACGAGTCATATTTCCGATGTTACGATTATTATGCATACAACCGTAGTATTTAACAGCACCATTAACCGGAACACGCATTTTAGTTGAACATGAACCATCTAAAACGATTGAATTTGCAGAGTCAAATCCCAATTGTGTTAAATGATTTTTGAGCACACCAACATTTACTTTTGAACCAATATTATGAGAAACAATCAGATAAGCTTTGCCTTTTGTATTATCCCACGCTAGATTGCTCTTTTGTAAAATTAGAAAATTTTTCTGTGATAAGAAAAATTTATCTTGTAAATAATGTGTATAAATGTAATGATTGATGATAGTAATAAAATATTACTATCATTTTTAAGTACTACAGATTTGGAGGGGCAGACATGACCACTATAATGAATTCATTTGGTTTTCTAAGTTTTAAATTAGCGGAGGCTTTAGAGGAAAATCTCGAGCAATATATTAGTGAAAAATTTCAAATGAAATCCAGAGAAGTCGGGATTATGATGGCTGTAAAAGACAAAAAACTTAGCCAAATTCAAATAGGACAGATGCTAAAGTTGGATAAAAACAGTGTCCGCTTTTTTATCGATGATCTAGAAAGAAGAGATTATGTTTATAGGGAGAAAAATCAAGAAAATAGAAGAGAGAATTTAATAGGCCTTACGGAGCAGGGTGGAAATTTGGCAGAACAATTAATGAAGACCCTTGCGATTTCTGAGAATGAAGTTTTAAATGTACTTTCATTGGAAGAAAAAGAGCAATTGAAAAGCATTTTGACAAAAGTATATGAAAATCGTGAATAGGGTTTAACTTTTTTCAGCAACCTGCTGAAAGAAGTTAAACCCTCCGGACGCAATTATGCCGAGGCATAATTGATAACCTTATCAAATAACAAGAAAGAGTGATGACAGATGAAAGCAGTAAAGGTTATGGAAGAATATTTAAGAAGAGCACAAGAAGAGGGCCAAGATTTATCCGATATGTATGCAGATCATGGGGAATTGAAAAATTTTAAAGGTCAAACTTTTAAAGGGAAAAAAGAAATACAGAACTTTTACATGTCACCTATGCCGAAAGGCTTTAAATTAACGATCCAAAATATTGAAGGCGATGATATAGAATGTAGCGCAATTGTTTCAACAACTTGGGATGGTTTACCAAACCCAGTGATTCTGGAAGAGAAGCTGATTCTTGAAAATGAAAAAATAAAATCATTTATGATGAATCCAAAATAAAAGGAGAAGGTAGCTATGTCATTAAATCCTAATAAAAATCCTCTTCCTACGCCTGAAAGAGACACGAAATATTGGATTGGAGTAGTATCTCTTAATCATGTTCAAAAAGGGGTTGAGGGAGGATTCGGCCAGTTATGTCATGGTAAAGAGAGACCTTTGAAACGAATGCAAAAAGGAGATTGGATCATTTATTATTCTCCTAAAAACAGTCTAGATGGTAACGAGCCTGTAAGAGCATTTACCGCAATTGGAAGGATAAAGGACGAGCGAATATACGAGTTCCAAATGGCAGAAAATTTTATTCCTTTTAGAAGAGATATAGACTTTTATAAAGAAGCAAAGGCTGTACCAATAAAAAGGATCTTAGATTATTTAGAATTTGTAGAAGATACATCGAAATATGGCTATAAATTCAGGTTTGGTCATTTTGAAATAAGTAAAAAAGATTTTTTATTAATTGCTCATGAAATGGGATTACCATTGAAGTATGAATGAATTTAGTTGGAACAAAAAAACGTTACTTTTTTAATTAATTATCATTAAGAAGTAACGTTTTTTAATATTATTTAAGCAGAGTGTGTAGGTTAGTTACAAATACAGTCTTACGCAAATTGCTAGCAATGACAATGCCTAACATAGCACCAATAGTACTTGAGGTTAAAAAGGCTGGCATGAAAAATAAAGAAGCAACGGATGTTCCCATTACTAAATGCGCGTAAGGTACTGCAATGAGAGAGGCAATAATACCTGTTCCAAACATTTCACCGACACCTGTTAGCCATTGCTTGCAGCTGTATTTATAGGCAAGAGCTGCACATAAAGCACCAATGACACTGCCAGGTATAGCTAATAATGAGCCTGTGCCTGTTAAAATACGAATAATAGCTGTGACAAAGGCGACCATAACAGTAGGCACTGGTCCAAGAATGATAGCGCCAATAACATTTATAGCATGCTGTACAGGATAGGCACGCGCAATTCCCGTTGGTATGGATACGAAGGTAGAACCTGCTACGGCAATTGCTACTAATAAGGCCATGATTGTTAATTTTCGAATTGACATAATCTCCACTCCTTTTTAGTATTTTAGTGAATTGCTGATAAACCAGACAAAAAAGCCGCTTCCTTAAAACAATAGGAAGCGGCCTTGCATTTAATAGTAAAAAGCAAGTGTCGACACTTCCCTCCGCTAGTGTGAACTAGATCAGGTTCAAAGGGTCCGTATATGATAATATACGTCTCAGCCTTTTAAAGACTCCCCTAGTGGTAATTAATAGAACTTTTGGTTTTTCACATATTAATGTAGCATACTACTAAAAATAGTCAATAACTTTTCAGACTATTTTGTATCAGGATGCATAAGATGTGGTGCTTTTTTCATTGTCCAAATAAGGGCAAGGAAGAAACAAGCCATTAAAATAATAGACCCGAATATATAAGGACTGTTCATATTCCAATCGAATAATATACCTGCTAAAGCTGGACCAATCATATTACCAAGACTCATATAAGCATTGTTTAGACCAGCTGCATAGCCCTGTTCATTCTCAGCAAGCTTTGAAATCAATGTGTTGACAGCTGGGCGAATCAATGTCGTAGCTGTAGAGAAGATTGTCGCTACAATTAAAATAAGTGCAAAACCAGATGCGAATAATATTAAGAAAATCGAAACGGCTGCAATAAATAAATTGACTAACACTACTTTCATTTCGCCGAAGCGATTAAACAGCGGTGTAATAACAAACATCTGTACAACAACACCAAAAGCGCCGCCCATAACTAAAATAATAGCGATATCAGTAGGTGTGTAATTAAACTTCTCTGTCACAAATAATGATAATGTTGTTTGGAAGTTAGCAATCCCAAAAGAGAATACAAGCATGATGATTAGCATGACAAAATAAGGCATTCGGACTGAACGGGCCATCTGTTTTGCAAGATTATCCTGCTTCTGCGCTTTTTTCGCAGTGTTCGGTTTTGTAGCAGGTAATAAAAAGAACGATAAAATAGCTGCTAAGATAGCTGCACATCCAGCAGTATAGAATGGAAAATGCAAACTAACTTTTGAGAGGAATCCACCGATACCTGGTCCGATCATGAAACCCAAGGACATTGCTGCCCCTAGCATACCCATACCTTTTCCTCGTTCCTCATACGTTGTGACATCTGCTACAAAAGCCATTATAGGAGGAGCTACAAATGCAGAACCAAGACCACCTAAAAAGCGTGCCAAGAAGAGCATCCATACATCTGTAGAAAGCCCGAAACCAATTTGTGCAAGTCCTGTTACGATAAGACCGAAAATAATGAGATTTTTTCGACCGTATTGATCCGAAAGATTCCCAGCGATTGGAGAAAATACGAATTGTGCAAAGGCGAACGTTGCAATCAACATACCAAGTACTTGTCCTGCAGCACCAAATAGTTTTAAATAATCAGGCATGACAGGAATAATAATTCCGATACTCCCCATTGCGATAAACATATTAAACATTAAAATATACAAAGCCGCCTTGTTAGACTTCTGCTGGGTCATCGAATACCCCTTTCTTTAATCAAATATACTACAGTCTACCACAAGGTTTGTACGTTTACTATTGACTATAAGTCTGAGATTCACTAGTAAAGTTATAGGGATTCTTTTATTTAACATAAATACGACCTGCTAGTTTTCCACAGAAGTTTACCTCCAGCTAAACGAAAAAAGCTGTTCTCAACGTTTGTAACGTGAGAACAGCTATAAGTGGGTTAAAATGGTTTATCGAATACTCATTTTAAATTCTAAAAACAGCTCATTGTATTTGCCTAAGTAATCAGGGCCTAAGTTCGTATAAACTTCCAATGTTTTACGTTGTTCTTCTGAAGGATAGAAGCGCTGATCAGTTACAACTTCCTTATCCATTAACTTCATCGCTGCAGTATTAGGGGTAGAGTAGCCTACATAATCAGCGTTTTTAGCACCTGATTCAGCTTTTAGCATAAAATTAATGAAGGCATGTGCACCGTCTATATTTTTTGACGTTTTTGGGATCACCATATTGTCAAACCATAAGTTTGAGCCTTCCTTTGGTACAGCAAAGTCTAAATCTTCATTTTCCGATAACATGTCAGCTGCTTGACCAGACCAAGTGAGTGCTACAGTAGCTTCATTATTAACCATCAGCGGTGTAATTTCATCTCCAATAATGGCTTTAACATTTGGCGCTAATGTGATTAGTTTATCAGTAGCTTTACGTAGCTCCTGGTTATTTAAAGAGTTGAGTGAGTAGCCAAGACTGTTTAAGCCCATGCCAATTACCTCACGTGCACCGTCTACTAAAAAGACTTTACGTTTTAATGAAGGATCCCATAAGTCCTTCCAAGATGAGAAGTCTAGGTTTCCAACGAGCTTTGGATTATAGACAATACCGACTGTTCCCCAGAAATATGGAACAGAATATTTATTGTCGTCATCAAATGGTAAATCTAAAAAATAAGGATCGATATTTTTTAAATTAGGGATTTTCGTTTTATCTAAAGGAATAAGTAAGTTTTCTTCCTTCATTTTTTCAATCATATATTCAGAAGGGACTGCAATATCGTAAGCCGTACCACCTTGTTGAATTTTTGTCATCATTGCTTCATTTGAATCAAATGTCTCATAAATGACGTGAATGCCTGTTTCTTTTTCAAATTGCTTTAGTAAATCCGGGTCAATATATTCTCCCCAGTTAAAGATAGTTAACGTATCTTTACCACTTTTCCCACCACCAGCACTTAGGGCGTCAGCAGCATAGAATAAAAGGGCGGAAACGACAAGTATGGCGATTGTTGCTTGAATTAATTGCTTCATTGAGTTCCCCCCGTTCTTTTACTAGCGCGGCTTGTAATGAAGTAATAGCCAACTACGACGATAACCGTTACAAAGAATACTAAACCAGATATAGCGTTAACCGTTAAGGAAATACCGGCACGTGCCATCGAGTAAATTTCAACAGATAATGTACTGAAGCCGTTACCTGTCACGAAAAACGTTACCGCAAAATCATCTAGAGAATACGTTAAGGCAAGGAAGAACCCCGCAAAAATACCAGGTTGAATATACGGTAAAATAACACGCATCAAGACATCTTTTTTCGTTGCTCCCAAATCTAATGCAGCATCGATTAATGATTTATTCATTTCTAATAGTTTCGGTAAGACCATCAGTACAACAATTGGGACACTGAACGCTACATGTGCTATTAACACAGAAGTAAATCCTAATTTAATACCAATCATTGTGAATAAAATTAAGAAGCTTGCACCAATAATGACATCCGGGCTAACAATTAACACATTGTTTAAAGAAAGTAGTGTATTGCGCATTTTTGAATCTTTAACAGTGACAATGCCAATAGCTCCTAGTGTCCCAATGATTGTAGAAATCAATGCAGAGAGTAATGCGACGATAACTGTATTAATTAGAATTACGAGTAGACGTGAATCCTCAAATACGGCTATATAATGTTCTAACGTAAAGGACTCAAAATTATTCATTGATCCGCCACTATTGAACGAATAGAAGATTAAATAGAAGATAGGTGCATACAAAACGATAAAAACAATCGCTAAATACACTCTTGCTGTAGCAGATAGTTTTTTCATCGTACGCGACCTCCTTTATCCTTTTTCTGTCCTGTAATTAACATAACGATGACCATAAATAAAATTAAGAACACAGCAATTGTTGAACCCATTCCCCAGTTTTGGGTTACAAGGAATTGTTGTTCAATAGCTGTACCCAGTGTAATAACACGATTTCCTGCAATTAAACGAGTGATCATGAAGAGTGATAATGCAGGAATAAATACAACTTGAATACCTGATTTAACACCGTCCATTGTTAAAGGCAATATAACGCGACGGAATGTAGTAAAGGCAGATGCCCCCAAATCACGTGCGGCATAAACAAGAGCCGGATTTAAACGATCCAATGAGTTGAAAATCGGTAAAATCATAAATGGAATAAAAATATAAACGGATACGAACACAAAGCTAATGTCAGTGAATAGCATTTGCTTCGGATCAAAACCAAATACTTCGATAAATGCATTTAATGGACCGTACAAGCCGAAAATCCCAATAAAGGCATATGTTTTTAACAAAAGATTAATCCAAGAAGGAATAATAATTAGTAAAAGCCAAAGCTGTTTATGTTTCGTCTTCGTTAAAAAATAGGCTGTTGGATACGAAACAAGTAACGTAAAGAACGTAATTAAAAACGCATACCAGAATGAACTTAATGTCATTTTTAAATAGACAGAAGAAAAGAAAGCTTTATAGTTATCGAGCGTGAAATTGCCATGTATATCTAGTAGGGAATAGTAAACAACGAGTGCAATCGGCGCGATAACGAAAAACGCAATCCATAAAACATATGGAAATAAGGCTGATTTCGAAGTCTTAGTTTGCATCTTCGTCGTCTCCATACGCCTCTAAACGTTTGTCGAATTCTTCTTCTGTTTCATTTAAGCGCATTACATGAATTGCTTCTGGATCAAAGTCTAAACCAATTTCTGTCCCTACCTCAGCTTTTTTCAATGAATGCACGAGCCATTCATTCCCATCTTTGTCGTACGTAGATAATTCATAATGCACCCCACGGAACAATTGAGTATCAACTTTAACGACAAGCTTGCCTTTATCGATTGTTGTCATTTCTAAATCCTCTGGGCGAATGACAATATCGATTTTTTCGTTTGGCTTCATACCTTGGTCAACACATTCAAAAACTTTACCAGCAAATTCAACTTTGAAATCTTCAATCATCACGCCAGGAACAATATTTGATTCACCAATAAAATCAGCAACGAAGCGGTTAATTGGCTCATCATAAATATCTACCGGTGTACCAGATTGTTGAATTTCACCTTCACTTAAGACAAAGATTTCATCACTCATGGCAAGTGCTTCTTCTTGATCGTGTGTGACAAATACAAATGTTTTTCCAAGTCGTTGTTGTAACTCACGTAACTCATATTGCATTTCTGTACGTAGCTTTAAATCTAAAGCTGAAAGAGGTTCATCAAGTAAAATTACTTCAGGATCGTTCACAATCGCACGAGCAATTGCAACACGTTGACGTTGGCCACCAGACATTTCAGAAATTTCACGATTGCCATAGCCTGCTAAGTTAACGAATTTTAATGCTTCAACAACACGGTTTTTAATTTCACTTTCAGGAAGCTTTTTTATACGAAGCCCAAATGCGACGTTTTCAAAGACGTTTAAATGAGGAAACAAAGCATAATCTTGAAAAACAGTATTTACTTGGCGTTCATTTGCTGGCACTGAGTTGATTTTTTTATTATGAAAATAGATATTTCCTGTTGTTGGTTCTGTGAATCCAGCGATCATACGTAAAATAGTTGTTTTACCACAACCGGACGGACCTAGTAGTGTATAGAATTTTCCCTTTTCTAGCTCCAGGTTAATGTTTTTTAAGACGACCGTGCCGTCATTATAGGACTTTGAAACGTTTTCAAAGCGGATAATCGAATTCGTTGTCATAGATGCGCCTCCTTAAGCTATAAATATGAATCCGTTGCGACAAGTAAAATTTTGGTTTCATCAGCATGTGCATTAAAAATTTGATGATGATCTGTCGCTTCAAAATAGAGAGCATTGCCTTCACTCGCTATGTACTGTTCATCTCCTAAAACGAGACGAATACGCCCTTCGACAACATAAATAAATGTTTCTGAAAGGGAGGGTTCAAACTGCTTAAATTCACCATCAGCAGCAAGTGTTAAGAAAATGGGCTCCATTTCTTTTTCATTTGATGTAGGAATCAGCCACTGAATTTCATATTTCTTTTCTTCATCTGTATAAGTGGATTGATCTTCCTCTGTATATACAACCTTTTGTTCAGGTGCTCCATCATCGAAAAATTCCTTAGGTGTTGACCCTAAAACTTCTAATAGTGAAAATAGTGTTTCAATGGAAGGTGAATTTAGATCACGTTCTAATTGTGAAATATACCCTTTACTTAAATCTGTACGTTCTCCAAGCTCCTCTTGGGTAAGACCTTTTTTTAAACGAAGCGCTTTGATTTTTGCTCCTATTTGCATCTTTTCCCTCCTAGAAGAAGTTTAGCAATCATAAACTTTTGAAATACGAAGTTTACTTTAACGAAACTTTTAGTTTACTAAAACCATTACAATTATACATAATAATAAAGAATTTGCAATCATTTTTAATGAAAAAAAAGTAGATGAAATTTTTAGAAATTATACATAAATTTTGTGTAGAAAAATTTCGTTTAAACTAGAATAAAATTGTTAAAAGTAGCTAATAAATAGGCTGTAGCAGCTATTCCATTTGGTGATTTGACGAAAATTTGTCAGATAATTAAAAGTGTGCACTTTTGTGAAGTTTACTTGTTTGAAAAACTACGATTACTCTGCTATCGTAGAAGACGAGTTCGCTGGTGCGAATGGAATATATACACTACATATATAATCGGAGGGATTTATAATGGCAGAACGCATGGTAGGTAAACAAGCACCTGACTTTACAATGGAAGCGGTACTTGCAGACAAATCATTTGGCAAAGTATCATTAGAAGACATTAAAGCACAAGACAAATGGACAGTACTTTTCTTCTATCCAATGGACTTCACTTTCGTATGTCCAACAGAAATCACTGCAATGAGCGATCGTTACGATGAGTTCGAAGACTTAGATGCGGAAGTAATCGGTGTTTCTACTGATACAATCCACACTCACTTAGCTTGGATTAACACTGACCGCACTAAAAACGGTCTTGGTGAGTTAAAATACCCATTAGCAGCGGATACAAATCACCAAATTTCAAAAGAATATGGCGTATTAATTGAAGAAGAAGGTATCGCACTACGCGGCTTATTCATCATCAACCCAGAAGGCGAATTAAAATACCAAACAGTATTCGATAACAACATCGGCCGTGATGTAGACGAAACTTTACGTGTACTTCAAGCTTTACAAACTGGTGGTCTTTGCCCCGCAAACTGGCGTCCAGGTCAAGCAACTCTATAATTTAGAGTTTTAGATCATTCAACAAATAAAGAGTCCCCACAGTAAGTTTGTGGGGATTTTTTTAAACTTGATATATAAAGGAGAATGTTTTATGAAACTTCGTGAACAAATGCCTGAACTTGTAGGCGCAACAACTTGGTTAAATGGTGAAGTAACAAAAGCGGATTTAGTAGGCGAAAAACCAACGTTAATTCACTTCTGGTCAGTTAGTTGTCATTTATGTAAAGAGGCAATGCCGGATGTCAACAATTTCCGTGACCAATACAAAGATGAGTTAAACGTTATTGCCGTGCATATGCCACGTTCTGAGGAAGATACAAACTTAGAAACGATCAAATCGGTAGCAGCAGAGCATGACATTGTTCAACCAATCTTTGTTGATAGCGAATTAAAGCTTACAGATGCATTTGAAAACCAATACGTACCTGCATATTTTGTGTTCGATAAAGATGGTCAACTTCGTCACATGCAAGCTGGTGGCAGCGGTATGAAAATGTTGGAAAAACGTGTAAATCGTGTTTTAGATGAAATGCGTAACGCATAAAATAGCAGATTAAGAGGCGAGGGATATTTTCCCTCGTCTTTTTTATGGAAAACGGGATTATTTTGGAGCTCGGCAAATGTGACTTACCCTGAGCGAATAAGGAATCGAGTTGATTGAAACAAGAGCAAGCGGATGGAGAAGTAACCCGAGCGAAAAAGAGGTTGACCTGATCACTTCCTCGAGCAACCCGAGCAGTTTTGGGTTAACCTGATCACTTCCTAGGCAACCCGAGCAGTTTAGTCTCTCACCCGACTAAATCCTGACAACAACCGAGCAAAAAAAGCCACTAAGCAGAACGGTCCTGTCCAATGATTGTCTTTTATTGACGAATAGTCTCTTGTTTTGACGATACATATAGCAGAGAATGCGTTACAATAATGGTATAGTAGTTTTCGGAGGGATTTATAATGATGAAAAAAGAGTTTGCTGTCATTGGACTTGGACGTTTTGGAGGAAGCATTTGCCGCGAACTAATGAGTCAAGGTGCACAAGTTATGGCGATCGATCATTCCTCAGAGCGGGTGGACGAGTTTGCTTCCATTGCCACACAGGCCGTTATCGCAGATTCGACGGATGAATCGGTATTAAATTCATTAGGTATTCGTAATTTTGAGCATGTGATCGTAGCGATTGGTGAAGATATTCAGGCTAGTATTTTGACGACTATTATTTTAAAAGAAATAGGCGTTCAGCAGATTACTGTAAAGGCACAGAATGATTACCATGAAAAAGTTCTGCGTAAAATTGGTGCAGATTTTGTCGTGCATCCTGAGCGTGATATGGGGATACGCATTGCCAATAATATGCTGTCTAATACAGTGCTTGATTATTTGGAGCTTTCTGATGAACATTCAATTATGGAGCTTAAGGCCAATGATGTGATTGCAGGCTACTCCATTATGGATTTAGATATTCGTGCAAAGTATGGGATTAATATTGTAGGTCTTAAGCGTGGTTCAGATATCATCGTATCTCCGCAGGCGAGTGATAAAATTTTGCTAGGAGATATTATGCTTGTCATTGGGGCTGATGTAGATATTAATCGCTTTGTTAAAAAGGTATTGAATGGGTAATGAAAATGAATAAACGAAGATGGAAACTAGTTATATTTGCTGCAATTATTCTGATTATCGCTTTTACATTGCAGTTTCGCGAAAAAAATGAGGAAGAGGCTATTTCTCACATTTTAGATCATGCAGCAGAAATTGATGCAATTGAGCTATTTAAAGGAGAGCAATCTTTATTTAAAGCAACAGGTCAGGATGCAACTGCCTATATTGAAAACTATCCTCTAAGCCATGTTAAGAAATTAAGCAAAAAAGAGCGATCTATATTTGAAGAAAAACCACTCTATCATATTGTCTACGAAATAAAAGGAGAGCCTTTATATGAGGTGGATATTTTAAAGGTCGCTATTAGCTCTGAGCTAAATGAGGAATTACAGCAGATGGTTTTTAATGTTGGAGATCAGCAATATTTGAACTATTGGGCAAAAGAGAAAAAAGCACTTGAGCAATCAACAAATACGCAACGTTTGCTTGAACAATATGTTAAATAAAAAGGGTAGTGAAACAGCAACAAGCTGTCATCACTACCCTTTAAGAAACTATAGATTTTTAACTTAACGTTTTTATTTCTAGGACACTATCGTAGTTTTTCCCTGAAGTGCACGTTCGTGCATCTCCACATCAAACTCTTTTTCAGATTTCGATACGACTACACAAGCTACACCGTTACCAATTAAATTTGTTACGGCACGTGCCTCAGACATGAATCGGTCAACACCAATTAGTAGCGCGATCCCTTCGACTGGAATCATTGGGAAAGCAGCAAGTGTCGCTGCTAATGTAATAAAACCAGAACCTGTTACCCCAGCGGCTCCTTTAGATGTAATCATTAAAATCCCAAGCAGTGTAATGATTTGAATCCACGTCAATTCCATTCCGTATGCTTGTGCAATAAATAAGGCAGCCATGGATAGGTAGATGGAAGTTCCATCAAGATTGAAGGAATAACCGGTTGGTACTACTAATCCAACCACTTGCTTAGAGCAACCATAGTTCTCCAATTTACGCATCATAGATGGCAAGGCAGATTCAGATGATGAAGTACCAATGACTAAGAAAATTTCATCCTTAATATAAGCGATAAATTTAAAAATACTAAAGCCGAAGAATTTTGCAATTGTGCCTAAAACAAAGACTACGAATAAGAACATTGTAATATAGACGGCAGCCATTAATAGACCTAAGTTGGCCAAAGATTTTAAACCAAAATTACCAATCGTATAGGCCATTGCACCAAATGCACCTATTGGAGAAATTTTCATCACCATACTTACGATTTTGAAGAAAATTTCTGCCACTTGTTCAAAAAATGTAATGACAGGTTTCGCAGGTGCGCCAATAGAAGCAGCTGCTAAGCCGAACAATATTGCAGAGAATAACACAGGAAGTAATTGCCCCGCTGCAAGTGCACCTACAACGTTTTCAGGAATGATGCTAGAGATGAAAGCGCCTATACCTTGCTCACTTTCTGCAGCAGCAGTTGTATATTTTGAGATATCAGCTTCGGAAGCACCTGATGTATCTAATCCAGTACCAGGACTAACGATTATTGCAACAGCAATACCGATTGCTAAGGCAATGGTAGAGACAATTTCGAAATACAGTAACGCCTTTCCTCCGATTTTTCCAACCTTTTTCATATCCCCCATACTACCGATTCCGATTACAACTGTTAAGAAGATAATAGGGGCGATTAACATTTTAATTAGCTTGATGAATAAGTCTGCCAGGATTTTAAGGCTGGCACCAAACTCAGGGAAGATGGCTCCAACAATAACCCCCAAAATGATCGCAGCTATAACCTGAACAGTCAAATTTTTCAGTAATTTCATTTTATGCTACCTCTTTTCTAAAATTTTCTCTTTGATATCGTTTTCACTAGAATTATCATAGCGAATCCTTTTGAAAAAAAGAGGTTTAGAAAATAAGAAACATATCGTTCATTAAGTACATTCATCCATATTTTAAGTGAAACGTAGTGTTTTTAATAGTTTAAGCTGTTATGATACTGTTTGATGAATTTACTATTGTTATAATACAAAAGTAATTAGTGATAGAAAATTTTGTTTTATACCAATTTTTCGTAATATTGTTCATTAAGTTCATGACTTTCTCCTATTTATGTCAACTAAAAGTGTTGTCAAAAGATTTTTTTGAAGATAATCTTAAAAGCATATCATTTGTAGAAGTGAGCCGAGTTACATCCCACTGATAAGATAATGCCGAGGCATAAATGATTAGTGCAAATGCAAATTTGGAAAGGGGGAGGATTTCGAATGATGAAAATGCCTGTAAACGGCAAAATACTGTTAGTGACATTTTTAATCATTGCATTCTCCTTTTTACTTGGGGGCATTTTTGTACTTGGTAACCTCTTAACGGAGCAAGAAAAGGAGTTTGGTCAGCGTGCTATGCTCGTTGCGCGGACTGTATCAAATGTGCCAGAAATCAGTATACATTTGAAAGATGACAATATTAAAGAAGCGGCGAAAAATGTCAATAAAATTGTAGATGGAATTCGTGTTGTTAATAAAGCAGAGTATATTGTTGTGATGAATAAGAATCGTATTAAACTATCTCACCCAGTCAGTAAAGAAATAGGGAAACGTAGTGAATCACAGGATTTAAATGCTGCCTTTAGTGAGCATTATTATGTATCGAAGGCGCAAGGGGAAGCCGGTGTAATGATTCGAGCGTTTGTCCCTATTATTGATGAGAAAAAGGAACAAGTAGGCATTGTCGTTGTAGGGTATTCACTACCAACTTTTATAGAAATGCTGCAAAATTATGAGCATGAAATTTTTATCACTATTCTTATATCGCTTGTTTTTAGTATTTGGGGGGCATATACACTTGGCCGACATATTAAAAAGCAAATGTTTGGGCTTGAACCCCATGAGATTGCGAAGATGTATGTGGAACGAACAGAAACGTTCAATGCTATGCATGAAGGCATTATAGCGGTCGATAAAGAAATGAATATTACAATTTTTAATGAAAAAGCAGCTGATATATTAGGTGTTACTAGAAAGATAGAGGATTGTATCGGGGAAAATATTTATGATGTTTTGCCTGACACACGATTGCCAGAAATTGTTGAAACAGCAAATCCTGTATACGATCAAGAGCTTTACATCAATCATCATAGTATTTTGAGTAATCGTGTCCCGATTATTGTAAATGGTGAGTTAGTCGGAGCAGTTGCCATGTTTAAAGATTTAACCGCGGTGAAAAAGCTTGCAGAAGAGGTAACAGGGGTTAAAGCTTTTGTTCAAGCGCTGCGTGTACAAACACATGAGCATAAAAATAAGCTTCATACGATTGCAGGACTACTGCAGTTGGGACATACAAAGCAAGCACTTGAATACGTTACAGCTACTACCGAAAATGAAGCTTCTTTAACGAAGTTTTTGAATGAACGCTTTCATAATGAAAATATTTCAGGATTATTGCTAAGTAAAGTTAGCTACGGCAAAGAATTAGGCATACAAGTAGAAATCGATCGAAAAAGTCATTTTAAACGCTTTCCACCATTATTAGATCACCACGATTTTGTTGTCTTGTTAGGAAATTTAATTGAAAATGCCTTTGAAGCGCTAAATGTGCTGTCAAAGGATGATAAATATGTAGCGATTTCTGTAGATGAACATGATGGTGTGTTAGCAATTGCTGTTTCTGATAATGGAATTGGGATGTCAGAAGAGGTGCAAGCTCGTATGTTTGAAAATGGATTTTCTACAAAGGCAAATGAGAATCGCGGTATTGGCTTGCATTTAATACATGAAATTGTAAGAAAAGGTAATGGTGATATTGAGGTAGTGAGTGAGTTTATGAAGGGGACAAGTTTCTTAATCTTATTGGAGTTAGGAGAAGAGTAGATGGATGTAATAAATGTGTTATTAATTGAGGACGATCCGATGGTACGAGAAGTGAACAGGCAATTTATTGAGCAAATCAAAGGATTTTCGCTAATAGGCTATGCTAGTAATGGGATAGAAGGGATTGAGAGGATTAAACAATTAAACCCGGAGCTTGTCTTTATGGATATTTTTATGCCTGAGCAGGATGGTATCACTACGCTAGGGAAAATTCGTGAAGAACATCTCCCGGTTGATGTTATTGCTGTAACAGCTGCGAATGATATGCCTACTGTGCAGCGAATTTTACACCTAGGCGTCTATGATTATATTATGAAACCTTTTACGTTTGAACGAATTGAGCAAACTTTAAAGAATTATCAAACATATAAAAAGGAAATAAGCGGTATGCAAGATCTAACACAGCATGATGTGGATCATCTAATGCAGCAACGTATCCTTGAGCAAGAGGCTGTTCCTCCGATCGTGGAGACAATTTTAATAGAAGAGCTACCAAAGGGTTTTAACCGAGCAACATTAGACAAAGTGCTTGCCTATATTCAAGAAAGAAGCGAAGCGGTCTCGGCAGAGGAAGTGTCTACATACATTGGAACAGCGCGTGTAACGGCTCGACGTTACTTAGACTTTTTAGAAAAACAAAATTTATTAAAGGTGGATATACAATATGGAAGTGTGGGACGTCCTATCCATCGATATTATATTTAACATCTTTCAGTGAGTGACCAAACACCCGCTGAAGCACTGCGCTTTCGCACAAAAAACATCTGCAGGCCTAAGCACAAAGCCGATTCCGGACGTAATTATGCCGAGGTATAATTGATTCTGCATCGGTTGTCTTATAAAGCTGTTTAATACATCTTTTATAGGGCAAACCTTTTTATTATAGTAACTATGGGTATCTGGGAACGATACATATAGCAGAGAATACGCTACAATAATGGTGTGTTAGTTTTCAGAAGATTTTTTTAAAAAAGAATCTGCTGTCAATGAACTTAGATGTTTCAAGAAAGCTTATGGGGAGTAGGTTTAGCACATGTTCAACGTTCGAAAAGAGGCGCTATTGAAGTTTTTGAAAGTTCTATTTCCAATAGTACTTTTAGCGATAGCTATTTATGAAATTCTACAATCGATAAGTGGGATAGATGTTCATTTACTTAAGAAAGAAGTGAATGAACTGCAGATATGGGAGCTCTTATTTATTCTTTTCATCACCTTCTTTGCCATTACACCGATGATTTTTTATGATGTTATTTTAGTGAAAATAGTAGGAATCAAAATAAATAAACGTATTTTGCTGAATCATTCATTTATTGTGAATACCTTCTCTAATCTTATTGGCTTTGGTGGTTTAGTTGGTGTATTTTTGCGTAATTATTTCTATTCTAAATATAAAGAGGATAAGGAAGACTTGTTAAAAAGCATAGCCTCCGTCACACTCTTTTATTTAACAGGGATTTCACTGTTAGCCTGGATGATGTATATATTCTTTTGGGACTTCCCATTGCTGAAAGAGGTGCGATGGTTAAAGATAGCGGTTATTCTTGTTAGCTTATATGTTCCGATATTTATTGCTATGCACATCATTCGCTATAAAAAATCAGGTTCTATAAGTCCAAAGATCTCGCTTCAATTGATGGTAACTTCAGTAACTGAATGGCTTGCGGTCTTTTTAGTGATCTGGATTTTAACGTTTATTTTGAAGATACCAATAGAATTATCCGCTTTAATTCCTATATTTTTAATTGCTTCTTGTGCAGGAATTGTCAGCATGATACCTGGTGGAGTTGGCTCATTTGACCTTGTTTTTTTATGGGGGACTCAAAGTGTAGGAATCGCTGATGAGAAAGTGCTTTTTCTATTAATTTTGTACCGGATTGGCTACTTTGTGCTTCCGTTTTTAGTGTCTGCTCTTTTATTTGTAAAAGAATATTGGAATCGTTGGAATCAATCGTGGGATGACTTGCCGAATGTTATTTTTCAGAAGCTTAGTCACACGTTATTAACGATATTGGTATTTCTTTCTGGCATTGTATTATTGTTATCAGCTTCGGTGCCGGGGGTGTTAAGTCGACTAAAAATAGCACAGGAATTTTTATCTTCGCCAATCATGCATGTCTCTCATCAACTGACTGTTGCAGCTGGCTTTATTCTCTTAGGGTTATGTAGGGGAATTAAATATAAAGTAAAAAGGGCATATCAGCTTTGCCTTATAGTGCTCAGTAGTTCCGCACTATTTTCGATTTTTAAAGGCTTCGACTATGAAGAAGCGATTTTTTTAGTGATTGTTGCAGTGTTGTTAATTGCCTCCAAAAAACAATTTTACCGTGAAAGTTACGTTTTGACATGGGGGATCGTTTTGGTTGATCTTGCTGCAGTGACAATCATTACAGCGATGTATGTATTGATTGGTTATGTGAACTTACCTACTTCCATAATTCATATTCCGGCCACTTTGCAGGAATACATTATTACAGATTACCGAGACCTATTTTATAGTGCAGTAATGGGTATCCTAATAGCAATTGTTATTTTTTATATAGGTTATTTTATCCGTGCACCTAAGAAAATGGAAAAGCTTTTGTCTAGTGCGCAGGAAGAGAGTATCAAACATCATTTGATGACCTATAAAGGGACAGAGTATTCACATTTGATTTTTTTACATGACAAATTTGTACATTGGAATAAAGAAGGGACAGTTTTATTTTCTTATCAAATATATGCAGATAAGATCGTTGTACTCGGAGATCCTGTGGGAAATGAAGCAGATTTTTTATCTGCTATTCAGGAGTTTTTGGAATTGGCGGACAAGCATGGCTATACACCAGTCTTTTATGAAATTAACAATAAAATTTTCCCTTCCTTACATGAGCATGGGTATAGTTTTTTTAAGCTAGGCGAGGAAGCTTTTGTAGACTTAGATAAGTTTACACTTACTGGTAAGGGAATGAAGGGACGTCGAGCGGTAAAAAATAAATTTGAAAGAGAAAATTTTACTGTTGATATAGTAAGCCCTCCTTACTCACAGGAATTAATGAATGAATTGAAAGAAGTATCAACGAAATGGTTGCAGGGAAGGGCAGAAAAAGGCTTTTCTCTTGGCTTTTTTGATGAACACTATTTAAACACTTCAAACATTGCCATTTTACGTGGCGCAGAGGGAGTTATTGGCTTTGCCAGTATCATGCCCATGTACGATAATGGCGAAAGAGTCTCAGTAGATCTCATGCGTTTTAAGCCAGGAGCACCATCTGGAACGATGGATTTCATTTTCCTATCGCTCTTTGAATGGACAAAGACAGAAGGCTATCGTGTTTTTAATATGGGGATGTCGCCATTGTCAAATGTCGGGCGGTCTAGGTATTCCTTTTTGAGTGAAAAAATTGCAGCACAAATATTTTTACATGGGCAGCATTTCTATCATTTTAAAGGCTTAAAAAACTTTAAATTAAAATATGCAGATTTTTGGGAGCCAAAGTATATAGCGTATCGAAAGAAATCTTCATTGCCATTTACAATGGCACAAGTCACGCTATTGATTGGCAAAAAGAGAAAATAAGTAGCGAAGGTTCACTCTGATTGACTAGAGTAGGAAGTTCAATAATCTTTTTAAAGAGTCTGTGCTGCCAGCATAATTACTTAGACGGAAGTATTCGCTTGGCCAATCAAAAAAAAGATGCATTGTAAAATTACTTTACGATGCATCTTTTTTGATGGATTTTTATCGCCGGAAAAATGGACACCAACACCGATAGAACCTCAAAATCGCCGCTAAACAATAACGATGTAGCATTCCGGAAGAAGTGAAAGCGCCCAGTCGGAACGGTAATCAACCACCCTTCATGATGAAAATTCAGAAAATTGTAATTTTATACTTGATTTTCCATAAACGCTTTGTAATAATAGAGAAAATTTTAGTTCTGAGATGAACCTTCACAGGGAGCGGGACTATAAAAGATATTTATTTATTATATTCTAATAGGGCGATTCTTCATTAAAAATGCTATTTGAAAAAGAAAACACACAGTTAGATGAATGAGTGAGAAAGTAAGAATCTTTACTAGTTTATACTTTATGAGATTCAGGTTAAAGATGAAAGATTAATAGCGAAAATTGTATAAGGGGAGGGAGCAGTTTGCGTATTCCGAATAAATTAACAGTAGGTGATGAGATACGGGTTATCGCACCTAGTCGTAGTGCGGCAATCATCACAGCAGAAGGCGCTGAACAAACGAAGAAAAAGCTTGAAGAATTAGGCTTTCGTGTATCTTTTGGTCGACATATTTTTGAAAGTGATCTCCAACATTCATCATCAATTGAGCATCGGGTTACAGACATTCATGATGCCTTTCGTGATAACAATGTAAAGGCTGTATTAACAGTTATTGGTGGCTTTAATTGTAATGAGGTATTACCCTATTTGGACTACGACATGATAGCAAATAACCCAAAAATATTTTGTGGCTTCAGTGATATCACAGCTTTAGCAACCGCTATTACAAAAAAGTGTGGATTTGTTACGTACTCGGGTCCGCATTTTTCTAGCTTTCGTATGGAACAGGCACAAGACTATCAACTATCCTATTTTCAAAAATGCTTACTAGAAAAGAATCCATATACAATTAAAGCATCAAGCGTATGGAGTGATGATGCATGGTATTTAGATCAACATAATCGTCATTTTGAAGCAGCTAGCTGGAAGGTGTATTCTGACGGAGAGGCAAGTGGACAATTATTTGGTGGAAATTTATGTACGTTAAATTTACTTCAAGGGACACCGTATATGCCTGATCTAACGAATAGTATTTTATTTTTAGAAGATGATGAAATAGTTAATCCAGAAATATTTGCCCGTGATTTCACCTCATTATTACAAGCCACTACCAATATTAAAGGCATAGCGATAGGGCGTTTTCAAAGAGCTTCTAATATGACAGAGGAGCAGCTACATTTTATTTTAGATAAGCATCCAAATTTAAGAAGAATACCAGTTATCTATGATGTTGATGTTGGACATACACAGCCGATCTTTACGTTTCCTATCGGTGGTGAAATTCAAATGAACACGGAAGACTTGATAATCCATGTCACTAAATTTTAACTTCCTTCAGCGGATGTCCAAACATCCGCTGAAGGCATAATTGATGAAGAAGGGAGTACGATCAAGATGTTAGTAAGAGAGGCAATAGGTAAAGATGCTGAACGGGTAATAGCTGTCATCAAAAATGCGGAAGAGTCTAATTTTATGTTATTCAGGCCAGGCGAACGAAAGTTAGAGACTGAACAGTTTACTAAATTTATCGAGAATATGAACAATAACAGCCATTCAGCTTTATTTATAGCTGAAATTGAAAAGACGGTAGTTGGTTATTTAATAGTTCAAGGTAATCATATGCCATCCAGTGTTTCACATCGAGCCTATATAGTCGTAGGTATCCATAGTGAATATAGAGGACAGAAAATTGGTACTGCGTTGTTTAGTCACCTCGACGATTGGGTAAAAGAAAAGAGCATGCATCGCTTGGAACTAACAGTAATGGCGAATAACAAGGCAGGTATAGCTTTATATAAAAAAATGGGGTTTGAAATTGAGGGGACTAAAAGACATTCCTTATATGTTGATGGGGAATATATGGATGAATATTATATGTCAAAAATATTGTAATGCAAAGGGGGGATGTATATGAATTCTAGAAGAAACACTAGAAGTATTAATATCGGTATTTTTTCACCGTCTTCCCCTGCATCCGTCAATGCACTTTCTCGATATAAGCGTGCAAAAGCTTTTCTTGAACAAAAAAATATTAATCTAATTGAAGGTAGTTTGACGGGCAAAGTTGATATCTATCGCTCAGGCACTCCTAAAGAGCGTGCAGAGGAATTGAATGAATTATTACGTGATCCAAATATCCACATCATCATGTCGACAATAGGTGGTACAAATTCAAATAGTATGCTGCCATATATTGATTTTGAGGCGTTTCGAAGCAATCCTAAAATCGTGGTTGGTTACTCTGATGCAACGGCAATTTTACTGGCACTTTACGCAAAAACAGGAATTACAACTTATTACGGTCCAGCATTAGTTCCTTCCTTTGGTGAGTTTGAGCCCTTAGTTAATGATACATATCAATTCTTCGAGAACTACTTCTTTAAATCACAATCAATACCTTATGAAATTCCAATGCCTACTTATTGGTCAGATGAACCTGTCAATTGGCTAGAAAAAACGGTGGAAAAGAAGTTATTTAAGAATGAATGGGTGACGGTTCAAGAAGGAGTTGCTGAAGGTAGGTTAATCGGTGGCAATGTAAATGCTATGTATGGATTCATTGGTACATCTTATTTTCCGAATATTAAAGACGGAGATATCTTATTAATTGAAGATTGTGCTAAAAATACTGCTATCGTTGAGAAAAATTTTGCGATGCTCAAATTGCATGGTGTATTTGAAAAAATAAGCGGCATTATTTTAGGTAAGCATGAATGCTATGATGATTTAGGGACTGGGCGTAACGCATATGAAGTATTGCTTGAACAGTTAGATGGTATTGATATTCCGATTTTAGCGGAATTTGACATATGTCATACTCATCCAATGCATCCAATTGCTATAGGAAAACGAGTAAGGTTAGATGCAACGGCCAAAAAAGTCTATTGTATTGAGAAATGGTTATAAGTTAAATAAGCCCTGCTGATTTTTTGCAGGGCTTAGTCCGATTATGATTTAACATAGTCATCGTCCGTGATGGCATACAGTTTCACATTTCGATGATAACCCTTAACAAACATACTTTTTCGTAAAGTACCTTCGAAAAGCATACCCGATTTTTCCATTACTTTTTGGGAACCGATATTGTCCTCGAAACATCGTGCTTGTATTCGAACTATTTTTAATTCGTTAAATCCATAGTCTATTAATTTTTTTACTGCTTCGGTCGTAATCCCTTGATTCCAATAATCTTCAGAAAGAACGTAGCCAATTTCCGCACATTTATGCTGGTCATTAAAAGAAACAAAGTCGATAGTGCCGATCAATTTCTGCTCATATTCAATGCCCCATAATAGATGATTACCTTGTGTATACCCATTTAAAACTAATTCAACAAACATTTTTGTTTCTTCTAAACTTTTATGAGGATCCCATGTGACATAACGTGCTACATTTTTACTGGACGTATAATGAAACATTGCCTCTAAATCATTTAATGAAATCGGCCTTAATGTTAATCTTGCTGTTTTTAAAACAGGTGGTGCTTGTTTGAAAATTTTGTCGCTCACAAAACTCCCCCTTCAAAGCATTTAAGTGTATTTAATTATAACAAGATTTGTGAATTCTCGTTAAGCTTTTTATTAGAGATTGAGAGGAATATAGACGATAATGCTTCATCAAAATATAGAAAAAAGGGCCTCCTTTAAAGGAGAGCCCATTTTTACATGTATTTATTAATTTTCTTCCATATCTTTTCGGTTTTTCTTTAACATTTTAGATAGCATTTCATACACGATTGGTACAACTACTAATGTTAATAATGTTGAAGATAGTAAACCACCAATTACGGTAATCGCTAGGTCTTTTGAAATTAGACCACTGCCACCATTACCAAGTGCCATTGGAATCATCGCACCGATTGTTGCGATGGCTGTCATTAGGATTGGACGTAAACGAGTTGCACCTGCCTCTAAAATGGCCTCGCGCATAGCAAGTCCGTTACGTTCCATATGAATAATGCGGTCTACTAATACGATGGCGTTTGTTACAACGATACCTATTAACATTAATAGTCCCATCATAACAGAAACAGAAATGGTTTGATTTGTAACGTACAAGCCGACAAATGCACCGATTACTGCGAATGGTAGTGAGAACAGAATAGCAAATGGTGCTAAACCTTCACCGAATGTTACTACTAGGATGAAGTAAACAATCGCGATCGCAGCTAACATAGCAATTCCAAGCTGTGTGAACGTTTCTTGCATGTCTGCAGCAACGCCTCCAACGCCAGTCGTTACACCTTTAGGTAAATCTAATTTATCGATTTTCTTATCAGCAGCTGTAGTTGCTTTTGAAATATCGTCACCGATAATCGTACCAGAAACTTTTGCGAAATATTCACCTTTTGAGCGAGACAATGTGTTTAATGTAGTGCCTTCTTCTACTTTTACTAACTCACCGATTGTCATTGTTGTGCCTAAAGCTGTTTGGATTTTAGTAGCTAATACATCATCAAGAGATTTGGCCGCAGCTTTTTCTTCATGTTGTACAATAACATCAATATCTTCACCATTATGCTGAACTTTAGTTAAAACTTCTTGTGATGTATTTTCATTTAAAGCCATTACAATTTGAGCAGTAGTTAAACCATATTGTAGAACATTCTTTTGATCTACTTTTAAGGTATTTTCAACAAATGGATCTTCAGTATCAGACTTAATTTCTTCTAAACCATCAACTTCTTTTAATGCGCCTTCCACTTGTTTCACTGCTTTGCGAAGCTTATCTAGATCTTCACTGTATAATGTGTAACTTACTTCATTTGAAGACCCCGACATTGATGAGAAGTTTTGAGATTTCCATTCTCCTGATTGACTGATGTTCGTTACATAGTCTTCTACTTCTTGACGTGCTTCAGGGAAGTCCTTCATATCTGGATCGAAGATGAGGTACATTAAGGCACCACCAGCACCGCCACCCATCATCATTGCTGAAGGATCAACATGTGTAGGGTCATTGATAGAAACTTGTAAAATATTAACGTCTTTACGTTTCATTAATTCTTTTTCTACTTTTGCAACATTTGCTTCTGTATCTTTCATTAGCTCGCCTGTACCAGGAGTATACGTTAAGTACATAACCTTATCTTCTTGAGAGCCCATGAAGCTGAAGCCGATAAGTGGTGTTAAAGCAAGAGAACCAACAAGCATTACAATCGCTATAACTGATGTAATGATTTTATGGTTTAATGCTTTCTCTAATACACCTTTATACCAAAGAGCTAGTTTACCAACTTCTTTATGTTGACTTTCTTTTTTCTCGCCGTATATTTTTTTACGGAATAAGAAGTGAGATAAAGCTGGAACTATTGTAATCGCCACTAGTAATGAAGCACCTAGCGCAAATGACATTGTTAACGCAAACGGCATGAATAATTCACCAACCATACCGCCTACAAACATTAGTGGGGCGAATACGGCCACAGTTACTAATGTAGAAGAAAGGATTGGTTTGAACATTTCAATTGTCGCTTCACGAATAAGAGCACGACCTGTTAGTTTTTCTCCTTTTAAATGGATACGTCGATAAATATTTTCAACAACTACAATGGAGTCATCGATAACACGACCTATCGCCACGGTAATGGCACCGAGAGTCATAATGTTTAATGTGATATCCATCCAGTTTAATAGTAGTAATGCCATGAATACTGAAACTGGGATAGAAATAATCGAAATAATTGTTGATTTGAAATCACGTAAAAATAGTAAAATAATTAATACGGCAATGGCACCACCGAATACTGCTTTTTCAATCATTGTGAAGACTGAATCTTCAATTGGTTTACCTTGGTCAAGTGAGATATCCACTTTTAAGCCGGCTAATGATTTTTCTTCGTCTTTCATTAAATCTTTCACTGCATTTACGACTTTTACCGTATTTGCATCTTGAGCTTTAACGATTTGAATCGCAATCGCATCTTTGCCATTTGTACGTGATACAGATTGTACTTTACCTTCGACTTCAATCGTTGCAATATCGCCTAAGCGAACGAATGGTGAAGGATTTGTAGCTGAAGGTGTGACTGGGATCAATAATTCTTTTAACTGATCGATAGATTGTACTTTACCGTCTACTGATACGGCTTGTTCGCCAACAGTAAATTGATATAAACCAAGTGATAGTGACATATCACTTGCTTGAATCATTTGCTTGACAGAATCCTCTGTTAAGCCGAGAGCAGCCATTTTTGCTTGATCATATTTAAATGATATTTCATTAATGTGCTGACCGTTGATAGTTGCTGAAGCAACGCCATCAATTTTTTCGATTTTAGGAAGTAGAATGTCTTCTACTGTTGACGTTAATTCAACAATATCTTCCTTAGAGCTACTAACTGATAAAGCGACAACAGGCATCATATTCATGCTAATTGCCATAACTGTTGGTTTTTGAGCACCTTCAGGTAATTTGATCGTATCTAAAGCGGACTCTAACTGGCGTTTTTTCTCATCCATATCAATGCCGTAGTCGTATTCAACTTGAACTTGAGCTACGTTTGAAGAGGAATTTGAGTAAACAGCCTTTACATCTTCTAAGCTTTCTATTGACTTTTCAAATGGCATGGAAAGCTCATTCATAACCTGTTCAGGTGTTGCACCAGGATAAACACCCATTACAATTAAATATGGTATGGATATATCAGGTATGGATTCCATTTTCATTCTTGTACCTGAATAAATACCAGAGACAGTGATGATAATTGTTAATAACCACACTGCCAATTTGTTTTTCAATACGAAATTAACTAAACCTTTCACTTTCACACCTACCCTTTATTGACTAACTTGATTCATTTATTTATACTAATGACTATTCGGTCATTTGTCAATGAAATACATTAGGAGAGAATTAAAAGTATGTTAAAAAAGCAACTTATTATGGAGAAAGCATTGGAGCTATTCTCAGAACAAGGCTTTGAAGCTACATCTGTACAGCAAATTACAGAACGATGTGGGATTTCAAAAGGTGCATTTTATTTATCTTTCAAAACAAAAGACGAGCTTATAATTTCCATGGTAGAGCACTACCTACAACAATTTGTCACTGATGTTGACCAAGTAGTCAGAAGTTCGTTTAGTAAAGATATCATTTGGGTTGAATTTTACAAAAGTATTTTTCAAGCATTTAAAAAACATGCTGCATCTGCCCGTGTGTTTTTTAATGAGAAAGTACTTCTTACAAAAAAAGAGTTGTTTCAAAAAGTAATTGCCTATGATGCCGATATGTCTAAGTCGATCATCTATATGCTTGAGCAGCTATATCAGGATGAACTTCACGAGACAAAATATGATGTCATGTATTGTATTAAAGGATTTATGAAAAGTTATTCAGAACTTTTTATTTTTTCGGATATACCACTCGATTTAGATCAATTGGCTAAATCTCTAGCTGAAAAGACAGAAATTATTGCAAGGTATACGACGATTCCATTTATAACCGAAGAGCTCGTTCAATTAACAGCAAAACCTTTCGATGAAGAAGTTTCACAGGAATCTTTGCTAGAATTAATCGAACAACATCTAGATGGCTTTGAAGAGTCTATAGAACGCGAGTCTCTTGAATTATTAAAATTTCAAGTTGAAAATCTAACCTATAGTAAACCAATTTTAAAAGGTTTAATCGAAAACATACGATTACAGCCAGATTATAGATGGGTTGCTTATGTAATAGCTAAATACTTTAATTTGTAGACATAAGGATAGGATTGCTCACTCTAACGGGTGAGCGATCCTATTTTATTGAAATTAACGAATGGTCGTACGAAAAATTGAAGTGATAGTGGAAATTATGTAAAAGTCTAGGGAGTAGAATTGCTTGCGGTGCTACTAATAGCACTACATGGTTACATTCAAGAAGCTCTACTTCAAAAACGGTATTTACTGAATGTAGTATTCTAATTCAATTCGAATCCTATTGTCGTTGAAAGGATTTTAGAGTCGTTATACTATATACGAATAAATGAGCAAAGAGGTTTCGGAAAAATAAAAAAACTACGCAATTTTGCGCAGTTTTTTGTAATGAGGTTAAACCTCCATAATAATCGGTAAAATCATAGGTCGACGTTTTGTTTTTTCAAATAAATATGGTCCTAATACGTCAGTAATTTCATTTTTTAGCTCAGTCCATTGAGGAGTTTTGCTTTGAATTGACTCGTTCAGGTGACGATTTAGCATTTTTTGTGCTTCATTAATCATCGTACCTGACTCACGCATGTAAACAAAGCCTCGTGAAATAATGTCTGGACCGGAAACCATTTTTTGGTTTTCCATATCTACACTTACAACAACAATCACTAAACCTTCTTCAGAAAGAATGCGTCGATCGCGTAAGACGATATTGCCGATATCTCCAATACCATTACCATCAATATAAACGTCTCCTGAAGGAATACGACCTGCTACATGTGCTTCATTGGCACTTAATGCAAGTACGTCACCATTCTCCATAACGAATGTATTTTCAAGTGGAACATCACAATCTTCTGCTAGATGAGTATGCATTTTCAACATACGGAATTCACCGTGAATGGGCATAAAGAATTTAGGCTTCATTAAGCGCAGCATTAGTTTTTGTTCTTCTTGAGAACCGTGACCAGAAGTATGGATATTATTGAGTGCACCATGAATAACTTCTGCACCTGCACGGAAAAGTAAGTTGATAATCTTGTTTACACTTACTGTATTTCCTGGTACTGGTGAAGAAGAGAAGATAACTGTGTCACCAGGCTGGATTTGGATTTGACGATGTGTGCCATTTGCAATACGAGAAAGGGCAGCCATCGGTTCACCTTGAGAGCCTGTACATAATATCATAACTTCATTGGCAGGAAGACGATTAATGCTTTGGGCATCAATAAATGTATCCTTTGGTGCATTAATATAGCCTAGTTCACGACCAATTGTAATGGCATTGTCCATTGAACGTCCGAAGACAGCGATTTTTCTTCCGTATTTTATAGCAGCGTCTGTTGCTTGTTGTAAACGGTGGATGTTGGATGCAAAAGTTGCAAAAATGATACGACTATCAACCTTACGGAAAATTTCGTCGATACTTTTCCCAACCGTACGCTCGGACATAGTGAAGTTCGGCTTTTCAGCATTTGTACTATCTGAAAGTAAGCATAGTACGCCGTCACGTCCGATTTCAGCCATTTTTGTTAAGTTGGCTGGCTCGCCTACAGGTGTAAAGTCAAATTTAAAGTCACCTGTATGCACGATGTTACCAGGTGGTGTTTTTACAACAATCCCGTAAGCATCTGGAATACTATGTGTTGTTCTAAAGAAGCTAACAGATGTTTTTCTGAACTTAATAACATCTTCTTCTTTAATTTCGATAAGCTTTGTTGTACGTAGCAAGCCATGCTCGTCTAACTTATTACGTAATAAGCCAAGTGCAAGTTTACCACCGTAGACAGGGACATTTACTTGACGTAATAAGTAGGGAATACCACCAATATGGTCTTCGTGTCCATGTGTAATGAATAATCCTTTAATCTTGTCGACGTTGCGTACTAAATACGTATAATCCGGAATAACATAGTCAATACCGAGTAAGTCGTCTTCTGGGAATTTAATGCCGGCATCAATTAAAATGATTTCATCTTGAAATTGAACGCCGTAAGTGTTTTTGCCGATTTCGCCCAGTCCGCCGAGCGCGAAAACAGCTGCTTGGTCATTTTTAACAAACTTCATGCTTGTTAAATTTCCTCCAAGACGAAGTTCGGACTTGCTTGTTCGTAGACTAAATAGTTACCTTCAAGCAGTTGAACGAACTCGATGTTGTAGTTTCGGTCTTTTAGCTTTTCACGTACTTCGCGTTCTGAAGCAGCTTCAAGGTATAGACTTTTAGTGTTTTCGCGAACTGGAATTTCATTTGCACTTTCTTGATAATAAACTTTGTAAATCATAGTTTGCTCTCCTTTTATTGCGTACAATTTTATTGCACCTTTGACTAATACCACGCACGTACTACAAGAAAAAACAGCAAATTTCTAGTATACTAAGGGCGAAATTAGGCGTTTGAAGTTCTTGTATCTCAGTGTTTCAATCCAGACGTAATTACAACAAGGTGCAATTGAATAAAGCGATGAGACAGTGGTTGCACATAGCCAAATAAATGCATTTCCTTTATATTATCATGCAGTTACTCTAAAATAAAGAAAAGCCCTTCAAATAATGAAGGGCAAATGTTAGGCAATTGATTTTTTTCCGAGTATGCCGCGAAGTTGTTTCAACAATTTACGTTTGAGTTTCTTCAGCATGGCACATCACTCCTTAGGATCATTATAATGAAAAATATTGCCACTGTAAAGTCATTAACCTTGGAGAATAATACATAATGAAGGGGACTATAAGATGAAGAAAATATTATTTTTTGATGTAGATGGTACACTTTATAATAGTGAGAAAATATTACCTGCTTCTGCGAAAGAAGCGCTTTTTGAAGCTCGTCGTAATGGATATGAGCTAGCGATTGCAACTGGACGTGGACCTTTCATGATTCAATCCTTACTAGAAGAGCTAGAAATTGATACGTATATAACCTTTAATGGACAATATGTCGTTTATAAAGGTGAGGTTGTCTATACAAATGGTATTGAAAAAGACGATCTAGCTAAGATTATTGCCTTTGCTGAAGCTAGAAAAGAACTGTTAGTATTTTTAGACGACAAGCGAATGATTGCATCAGGTGAAAACAATGCTTGGGTGGCAGAAAGTTTAAATACATTAAATTACCCGTATCCTGAGATAGACTCAACTTATTATATGCAGAACAGTGTCTATCAAACACTTATATTCATGGAAGAAAAAGATGAACATTTATATCGTGAAGCTTTTCCAAACGTGGAGTTTGTACGTTGGCATCGCTATTCTTGTGATATTTTACCAAAGGGAGGCTCAAAGGCTCTTGGTATTGAAAAGATCCTTGATAAGATAGGGCTGACATTAAATGATGCTGTTGCTTTTGGGGATGGACTCAACGATATTGAAATGTTGCAGGCTGTTGGGACAGGCGTGGCGATGGGGAATGGACATGAGAGCGTAAAGGCAGTTGCTACCCATATTGCAGAGCATGTAGATGAGGATGGTCTTGCGAAAATCATGCGGCAATTAAATATCATATAAGAAATGAAAGAGAAGCAACTAGTTGGAGGAATACAGCTAGTTGCTTTTCTATTTAGTAAATTTTATTCAATTTCTTTGTTTGTTTTTACTATTTTTAGTTGTACACCTTTATCCGTGAAATAATTTTTACACTGATCCCAAAGTTAAAGTGTCAGATGCATTTCATAACGTGGTCGAAAAAAAGTAAACCCCGCAGTTTAAATAACTGCAGGGTTTTGCTTTCTTTCTGTGCTCCTAATCGCGCTCGTATGGTGTAGAATCTGGAATTTCGGCAAATGGATTTTGTTCATTGATGCGATCGTAAAACATAATGCCGTTAAGATGGTCTAATTCGTGTTGGAAGGCTATGGCAGGCATGCCTTTAAGTCGAATTTTTTTCTCTTCACCGTCAACAGTTTTAAATTTAACTGTAACACGAGCATGACGTGGTACATAGCCTGGAACATTGCGGTCTACAGAAAGGCAGCCCTCGCCCGCTGCAAGGTATGTGTTTTCTACAGAGTGGCTAACGATTTTTGGGTTGATAGCTACAAAACTTAATTGTTCGCCATTGTCATCAATTAAATGAAGGGCAAACATTCGATGGAGGCTATTTACTTGATTGGCAGCTAATCCAATGCCGCTGCGTAAATTATATTTATCTGCAATTTCAGGATCTTGGCTGTTTATTATATATTGAAGCATGTCTTCTGCAAGTTGTCTTACTTCATCAGTTAAAGGGAATTTTACCTCCTCAGCTTTTGTGCGTAAAGTCGGATGACCTTCGCGAATAATATCATCCATTAAAATCATATATGAATCTTCCTTTCAACTTTGTAGTGCCTTACTTATAAGTATACATCACGTATTAAAACAATCACATGAAAAAAGAACTTATTTGAATATACTTAAAAAATTTTTCAATAGCTATTAGATTGTCTGAAACTGGGCATTCTACTATTGGTAATCATGTAAGAAAACTTAATAATTGAGTACCTTTAATGTATTGTTATAATACAGTTATTATTAATTAATGGTACAGTATGGAACAGAGTCGTTTAATCGTTATTTTAGAAAAAATCTTTGTTTGTACGCGTAATATATGATTGACCGACAGTATTTTATTCAGTATACTGAGTGCAAAGAATAAGTTGTACTAGTTGAAACGGTGATTTATTTTAATACAGCTGAAAGGGAGATGTGACAAATGAGCAAGAAAAACAATAATATTTTTGATCCTAAACAAACGCTAACTGAAATCGAAGATAAGTTTGAAATGTTTCAAATTTTGAATGAAGAAGGCGAAATTATAAATGAAGAGGCAGACCCGAAACTATCTAATGAGGAACTAGTTGAGTTAATGACGCGTATGGTTTATACACGTATTTTAGACCAACGTTCTATCTCTCTTAACCGTCAAGGGCGCTTAGGATTCTATGCACCAACGGCTGGGCAAGAAGCTTCACAACTTGCGTCACACTTTGCTTTAGAAAAAGAAGATTGGATTTTACCAGGTTATCGTGATGTACCACAAATCGTATGGCATGGTTTACCTTTAGATAAAGCGTTTTTATTCTCACGTGGTCATTTTATGGGGAATCAAGTTCCTGAGGGCGTAAACGTATTAGCACCTCAAATCATTATCGGTGCACAATATATTCAAGCGGCGGGTGTAGCGCTTGGTATTCAAAAACGCGGTAAAAAAGCTGTAGCTGTAACTTATACAGGTGATGGTGGTTCATCACAAGGGGATTTCTATGAAGGCATTAACTTTGCAGGTGCATTTAAATCACCAGCAATCTTCATTGTACAAAATAACCAATTTGCCATTTCAACACCTCGTGAATTACAAACAGCTGCAAAAACAATTGCTCAAAAAGGTGTAGCAGCAGGCTTACCAAGTATTTTAGTAGATGGAATGGATGCGCTAGCAGTTTACGTAGCAACACGTGATGCACGTGAGCGCGCAGTTAATGGCGAAGGTCCAACTTTAATTGAAACAATGTGCTATCGCTATGGTCCTCACACAATGGCAGGGGATGACCCAACGCGTTACCGTACATCGGATACAGATAATGAATGGGCACAAAAAGACCCTCTTGTACGCTTCCGTAAATACCTAGAGGCGAAAGGTCTGTGGGATGAGCAAAAAGAAGAGGCTGTTATTGAACGTACAAAAGAAGAAATTAAAGAAGCGATCAAAAAAGCCGATGCTGCTCCAAAACAAAAAGTAACACAGTTAATGGAAAACATGTATAAAGGCGAAATGCCATCTAATTTAAAAGAACAGTATGAAATCTACAAAGAGAAGGAGTCGAAATAACCTATGGCACAAATGACAATGATTCAAGCAATTACAGATGCACTTCGCACAGAATTAAAGAACGATGAAAACGTTCTTGTATTCGGGGAAGATGTAGGTGTCAACGGTGGGGTATTCCGCGCAACTGAAGGCCTACAAAAAGAATTTGGTGTTGACCGTGTATTTGATACACCGTTAGCAGAATCAGGTATTGGTGGCTTAGCGGTCGGTCTTTCTCTACAAGGTTTCCGTCCGGTTCCTGAAATCCAGTTCTTCGGCTTCGTTTATGAAGTGATGGACTCAATCAGTGGTCAATTAGCACGTATGAGCTATCGTAGCGGTGGTGTCTATAATGCACCAGTAACAATACGTTCTCCGTTTGGTGGGGGCGTGCATACACCTGAAATGCACTCTGATAGCTTAGAAAGCTTAATGACTGCACAGCCAGGGTTAACGGTTGTTGTACCATCTACACCATACGATGCTAAAGGTTTACTTATTTCATCGATTCGAAATGATAACCCAGTCATTTTCTTAGAGCATTTAAAATTATATCGTTCATTCCGTGAAGAGGTACCTGAGGAAGCATACGAAATTCCACTAGGTAAAGCGGATGTAAAACGTGAAGGTAAGGATCTAACAATCATTGCCTATGGTTTAATGGTTCACGAAAGCTTAAAGGCTGCAGAGGAGCTTGAAAAAGAAGGTCACTCTGTAGAAGTTATTGATTTACGTACAATCCAACCAATTGATATTGAAACAATTATTACGTCAGTTGAAAAAACAGGTCGTGCAATCGTTGTACAAGAGGCTCAAAAACAAGCAGGTATCGCTGCAAATGTTGTGGCTGAAATTACAGAACGCGCGATTTTAAGCTTAGAAGCACCTGTACTTCGTGTGGCTGCACCAGATACTGTGTACCCATTCCCACAAGCTGAAGGTGTTTGGTTACCAAACTATAAAGATGTAATGGAAACAGCGAAAAAAGTTTTAACATTCTAACTTCTTTCAGCTAAATCTCCCGCTTCTATAGGTGGTGAGATGAATGTGGTTTAAAGTCACTTTTCAGCGGGTGTCCAAACACCCGCTGAAAGAAGTTAAAGCCTCCGGCGGATGTCACGGAATCGGAAAGGAGTGCTTTGTGCAAGCACAAAGCCGATTCCGGACGCAATTATGCCGAGGCATAATTG
>NZ_JBHZDH010000035.1:0-53848 GCF_042755925.1 Lysinibacillus sp. NPDC059133
GTTGGCCCGAGACCCTGGAGCGAGCAACGCGAGTGAAGCGGCTCATCGGACGCCCCCAGGAAGCTTTGCTCTGTGCGAAAGCGAAGCGTCAGCAACAAAGCGCCCAGTCGGAGCGGAAATCAACCCCTCGTTTTGCCGAAGAGTCATATTTTATTATGATGCTTTAATTTCATTGAATTAACAAATTTTCAAAACAAAAAACTATTGTGCATTTTTTTATACACAATAGTTTCTCTTCTTATGCTTGGAACGGATAATCTTCGTTTATATAAATTCGCTCGCAATGTCGAGCCTTTCCTGTTTTATCATCAATGTCTACAAAGAAACCACTTAACACATCGCGTCCTTTTTTAGGCACTTCAAAACGAGATGGCATGTTTGTTTGGAATCTATAAATGACACTTTCCTTCGTCATCCCTAAAATTTCATCGTATGGACCTGTCATACCAACGTCCGTAATATAGGCTGTTCCATTTGGATAAATACGTGCATCGGCTGTTTGTACATGTGTATGTGTACCAACGACTGCCGAGGCCTTTCCATCTAAGTGCCACCCAAGGGCAATTTTTTCACTTGTCGCTTCTGCATGAAAATCCACGAATACAAGCGGTGACGTTTTATGTGCTTCTTCGATTAATTTCTCTGCCATCGCAAATGGATCCTCATGAGGAGGTAAAAACACTCGACCGTGTAAATTAATAACGGATAGTGTTACACCGTTTTTTGAAATTTGCACCATACCTTTACCTGGGGCATCACTTGAAAAGTTTGCAGGGCGTATTAAATAATCTGCATCATCTATAAAATCAAAAATATCTTTATTATCCCAAGTGTGATTGCCCATTGTAATAACATCTACACCCATTTGCAATAGGTCATTATAAATATTACGTGTAATTCCACGTCCTGCTGCTGCATTTTCACCGTTGGCAATAATAACGTCTGCGTTATATTTTTTCTTTAAGCGTGGTAAATATTTTTCCACTGCATCGCGACCAATGGAACCGACAATATCCCCTATAAATAGTACTTTCATTTTGCAAAACCACTCTTTCTTTAATTAGCACACTTTAGTTTACCACCTTCTCACAGGGATTCGCAATGAGCAGTAAAAGGTATTTGGCAACCACATCCAGCAATTAGAGTTTACAGCAGCACGTTTCACTATAGGCGGAAAGTACAATCAAGTACATATTTTGGTAATCATTAACTTTAAATCACTTTATTTCTTTTCAAGTTGAAATAAATAAGCACGGTGGAGCAATGCAAAGCTTTCACTCTTAATAAGAAAAGCAATAATTGCTTCTTTTTACTTTTTCCTAGAGGCTTTACCTTTATTACATTTGGATATTTTTGTAGAAAATCCTGTATCTCCATTTTAAGTACACTTGTTATGTGATGATAATTACTTGTAAGGCCATGTTTATTGTGCGTTACATTCATTAAACCTTCTAATTGGTAATTTAAAAAACTATTTTCTACTTGCTTAAATACATTCTCTTTTATTAGTATTTCTTGAAGTCGATTATAGAGTACTTCATATTTCTCCTGTAAATTTTGCACGCCTCCTCTAGTTAAAGAATGTTCATTTGCTATATTATAATAGTAAAGTTGCTGAGGAACATAACAAATATGGCCGTTTTGAACAACTGCTTTTGCAATGAACAACGTGTCCTCTGCAAAATTCATGTCTTCTTCAAATAGTAGCCCATTCTTCTGAATAAACGAGGTTTCATACAATTTACCGCAGGCATAACCAAAATGATTCTCATAAACCTCAGTAAATAACGCGTCAAAAAATGCCAAAGTGTCGTACAATTGATACTTCTGTGATGCATAGTTCAACTTAGATATCTCTTCCTGAGTTACAAAGGAAACATCACATTTTGAAATCGCACAGCCCGTGTCTAAACAAGCCTTGTAAAGCTTTTCTAGCATCGTAGGCTCAATCCAATCATCCGCATCAACAAAAGTTAGATAGTCTCCGGTTGCTTTATCAATCCCTAAATTTCTTGCGCAGCTTACCCCTCTGTTTGGCGTATTAAAAATAATAATTCGTTCATCTAACGCTCTATATTTATTTAAAATGGATAGGGTCTGATCCTGACTTCCATCATTTATCGCGATAATTTCGATTTCTCGGAGCTTCTGCTGACTGAGACTTTCCAAGCACTTTCCAATATATTTTTCTGCATTATATACTGGTAAAATGACACTAACTTTTACACCCACTCCTTTGCCCTCCTCAAACTATTCCTGCTCTATTCTCTTATTCAATATATTGCTATATAATTTTTTGACCATAAGTATACCTATTTTCCTTTGATTACCACTTAGACCAAACTGCACAATACTTATTCCTAAAAAAAGCCCATATAACAAAATAAAGCCTACTAATGAAACCCACGATATTTTTGGATTAAAAATATTTACGATTAATTTCATAGTAGCTGTTGCTAAAGAAACCCCAACTAATAACCTAATAATTCTTGCCCAAAATCCTTTAATATCTAGCTGCAATTTTTTATAATAGTAAACATTCATGATAATAACATTGCCAATTAATAAGGAGAAAGCTGTAATAATCGCAGCTCCCATTAACCCAAAAAACTGAATCGCTGGAATGGAAAGAACTAAATTAACGAGAGCAATACTAATTAAAAGTAATGTCCGAAACTTAAATAAATTTTTCGCCTTTAACACACTTAAACCTAAATTTTGAATAAGGTCGATTGTAAAAGGAAGCATGATAATTAGCACAATTTTATACACATCTAAAAACTCTTGCCCAACCCACATGGCAATAAATTCTCTTCCAAAAAGGAAAAAACCCCCAAGCACATAGCTAATAATCAAAAACTGAATTGAACCTACTTTTATAAACAATTGATTAATTTGGCTCACACTATCTTCTTCTGTGACCAAAATAGACATTCTAGGTAAAAAGAGGTTACTAATCGCTAAAGCAAGGGACATAAATATCATCACAATTTGCATAGCAATTGCATAAACCGCAACATCTGTCGTTCCTTTTATAATTCCTAATAGCATTTGATCCGTTTGCCAGTAAATCTTATCCACAATGACTGTGACAAAAATAAAAAAGGCAAAAACAAAAATTTCCTTCTTTAAAATCCCACTATTTCGTCTAAAGGTAAATGAAATATCAAGGATTTTCATACAAATAAAAGCTTCTATCATTAAAAACAAAACGTTGTAAAAAGCGACAATGCCGATCATTGCCACTGAATCTGCTCCATTTAATAAAAAGAACAACATCGTAAGCGGCTGCAGAATAGCTTGTGAAAGCGAGATGAATTTGATAAAGACAAATTTTTCATATGCTTGTAAAATCGATGTAAAAACACTTAATGGAAACTGCAGTGCCATGCTGATTGTCATGAAAATCAGCATCATTTTTGTCTTATTCAGTTGTTCAATTGTTAAACTACTGCCAAAAATCATATCCATTTGCGTATATAAAATGAACCCAATTCCAAGTGCTATGAAGCCAATGGCAATAAATAATTTCAAAAAGAATCCATTTAATGCGGCTTCCATTACTTTGTCACCAGTTGCACGATTTCTCGAAATATATCGAACAATCGCATTTCCAAAACCCAGATCCAAAATTGAAAAATACCCAACAAGTACCATCATTAATGCATAAAGTCCATATTCCTCTTGACCAAGCATTTGTATCATAATAGGCGTATACACAATAGAGACAAAAAAAGTCAGAAAAATTGATAGATATGAAAGAATAGCTCCGTTCCTTATTTCCTTCATATTTATCAACCTCCAACTTTTCTAATCATATGTCATTTACCTAATGAGTTGGCCTATATATTGAACTAAAGATTCGAGCGAGTAAGCAATATTGTGGACATTCGCGCCTAGCATGCAGCATGAACTAGAAGAATGAGACCGCACACATTTTGTGGGCTCATGCGGAACCTACGTCCAGTGCGAATGTGTACGCAACAGTATGGAGAATTCTTAAGTCAACTTATATATCTAAAAAGCTGTATGCCGCACCACACGATTCAAAAATCCTAAAAGATCGATTTTATGAAAAAGTTGATTCCATTCAAGATCCTGCACATCTGGCGTCTTAAATTGAAAACGGTCTAATTCGTTTGATGTAAAATTATCTAGATTCGCATTTAATTTATAAAAACAACCATCTCTTTGTTTTTCAAATTCACGTAGCCATAGATATTCACTCGTCACAATTTTCAAGCCAAGTGCACAGTATTCTAGTAACTTTGTAGAAGCCTGTACATTGAATGGATATATATCTGGCATATAGTTAAATCCAAATACTGCTTTGGATGCAATACTTGGAATTTCGGCATAAGGTATTACTCCAGTAAAAATGATATTTGCATTATTTTTATATTGTGCATATAAATCATTATCTGGCCTGCCTATTAATAGAATACTTTTATGCTTTAATGTTGAAGTAAAGGGCTGTAGAGCAAATGACAACCCCCTATTCCTCCCCATAGCTCCTACATAAACAAAGTCAAATTCTTTTTTTGAATTTTGTGTAAAAAATTGTTTGGCTATGCCCATATCTCGTATTAATACTGGCATTTTATCTGCTGTGTTCATATCACGTTTCACTTTTTCATTTAAAAATACTTTACCATCTGGCGTCATATTGTACTTTCGTTTCAAATAATTTTTGATTAATGGGAAATTGCCAGTAGATAATGAATTATATTCGTGAATGACTTTGACATTTTTAAAATTTCGCCTTACATCAATTCCAGGGAATTTCCATAGTACATCGAAGTCATTATCATTTATATCTACTAGTTCCTCATTTGTGATGATTTCAGCTACTATTTTTTCTTGGTTATTACAGTAAGCCTCATAGGCATGTATTTCAGGTAAATAGGATTTTTCACTATGCACAAACCCAATTTTCAAAGTATACAACTCCTCTAAATTATTCACAGTACTTCTTTTTGCATTCAACAAAATATACTCTTTAAAAGAAGCTACTATTCCGCAAATGTTTGCATAAATGGAAAACCGAGCCCTTGCCTTACTAAATGAACTTACTGTAAAAATATAACTTTAAGCTCCTTAAACCATTATTTAGTTGGATTGGTTTAATCAAATTTTCGACCTCTTGGCGCACCTGATCATACTTTCTTTTACTGATTATTTTTTTATTCAACCATAAACCATAAATGAGTAATGCAGGTAATCGATACCCATCAATGGCAGACAAAACAGCCTGTTTACGTGAAAGGGGAAGATCTACCTTTTCTAAAAAGACCTTATATTCACTTAACCAATCAATATCTTTATATAATTTATCTATATCAACAGTACTCAACGATTGTTTTACCCCAACACGGTAAAACGTTAGGTAGTCTTTTACACATTGAACTGCTGTATTGAAGGTTAAAACTTGTGCATAAAAGAGCATATCCTCTCCCCAGTCTAGATTTTCATTAAATTGTATATGGTGCTGTAAAATAAAATCCCTTTTAAACATCCAGCTATTCGTATTAGGGGTGCATTTATTATAGAAATACGCTTCTAAAATATCGCCCTTTAGAAACTTCATTGGCCCTTTTTTGTGCTTACCATTGTCATAGACTAAATTTTGCCCACAATAACAAACCTCATTATCCCTAATACTTGCAATCATTTTTTGTAAAAAGTGTGGATGATACAAGTCATCAGCATCTAAAAAACATATATATTTTCCAGTTGCCTGCTCTATGCCCTTATTTCGACTTTTAGAAACACCTTGGTTTGATTGGTGTAGATAACGAATTCGAGAGTCCTGGCGCTGTAGTTGTAGCATGAATTCCTCACCATTATCAGTAGAGCCATCATTAATAAGTAAAATTTCAAAATACGGATACGTTTGCTGTAGCACACTTTGAACAGACTCTATCACATATTTCCCTTTGTTATAGACCGGAATAACTACGGAAACCGTATCCATTAATTCCATCCTTTCATTCCTAATTCAATAAAAATTTATTCACTGAAAATCCAGTTTGTATGGCCCTCTGAGAAGATATTTTTATAAATAAAATTCCCTTCTTCAGCACTATAAATAACTACTTTATACATAACGACGAATAATATTGCATAGAAAAAAAAGTGTGCTATAAATCGCAATCGTGGTTCCTGAATATTTTTTAATAGTACAGCACTACAAATAATATTAAAAATTTGAAAATACATACCCAATCGATTGTACATATATGTAGAAATAGCCAATATTTGAATGATCATTCCGATCATATAAAAATTTATGGCTACATTGTACTTTGAAGGTAAACCTTCTCTAAAAGAGAGGAGTACTACGGATGTCACGACCGATACTAATATGCCAGGACTAAATAAACTACTACTTGTAGCTGTTAAATCTTCATCCCCCATTAAGATGGATTCGTACTTTGCGTTATAAAAGCTTGCATTCAACAATATTTCGAACAATTGCCCTGCAATCCCAGTTGCTACAATTATATATGCTAAGCAAATGGCGCCAATGTAAACACTATTTTTGATTTTTAAATGAGGTAACCAATACAACGGTAGTACTATAAGGATGGAAATATGAAAACCCGCAGCAATTATTAGCCAAAATAGGTATTTCCAAAACTTACGTTCTACAATGAAATAGGAGGCAAATAAAAATACTGCAACTGCTGCACCTTGCCTCATCCCGTTCATAAAGTAAAACATATAGGAGCTGCAAAAAATAACAAAACCTAGTACTAGTTGTTCATTTTTCAAACCCCATTTTCGAATACCTGCTAACACAAAACTATGAGTCCAAACAGCCATAAAAAATGTTACATAGTAAAATTGCCCACCACTAGTTTTTACCCAATAATTTAGCATTGCATAAATCCACTCGATAGATGGCTCGTCATACCATAAGTGAAACCATGTCTCATATGTTGCGTAATCAGTACCGACTTGATAACGGAAACCAACCAGACAAATAGAAAAGACAAATAAAATAATGATGGTGAAACGAATGAAATGTTCATATTTTCCACGTAGAAGCTCACTAGTTATCACAGCATATATTAAGAGGAATATAAGAATATAATACAAAAATAATCACCATCCGCTGCAAATAAAATCTCTATCATATGAGCCCAATAAAAGAATGCCCTTAGCTCCTAAACCTATTAATCGATCGGGTTGAAGAATATCTCATTGATTTAAACATTACTTATCATTTTTATTAATAATAGTATTCGGACTGCATTTCACAATTATTAAGCACAGCCCCTAAAAGCTTTGCCTGCGACGCTTTTAAAATACTGTGAGCCTTTTGGAGCTGCATCTTCTCAACAACACCAGAATTTACAATGAGTAAAGTTCCCTCGCACTTATTGGATAATATTTGTGCGTCTGTTACAGGTAATAGTGGCGGGGCATCAAAGAAAATTAAATCAAAATCTCTACTTACTTCTAGGATTAACGCTTTTAGCTGATTAGACGCCAATAACTCAGAAGGATTTGGTGGGGTTGGACCACTCGTCATTATATTAAGACCATCAATAGGTGTCTCCTGAATAACATCATAAATTGGCGACTGTCTAGTAAGTACGTTCGAAAGTCCGGTTACGTTTTCAGCATGAAACGTATGATGCAAAGTTGGTTTTCTCATATCTGCATCGATAATAAGTACTTTTTTTCCTTCTTGCGCAAATACAATTCCTATATTTGCTACAGTTGTCGATTTGCCTTCTGCTGGAATCGATGAAGTCACTAAAATAGTCTTTAAATCTGTATCCGACATTGAAAATGTAATATTTGTGCGGATTGTTCGAAATTGCTCGGAAATAATAGATTTAGAATCTGAGATTGTGACAAGCTTTCTTGCCATCGTGGAGAGCTTTTTCTTTTTTTTCGTAAAAAACATTAATGGCCCCTCCTTATTTTACGATTTCGAAAAGATAAATCGCCCTCTCTATTTAATGAAAATGAACTGACAATCCCAATAATAGGCACATTCAAAATCGATTCAATATCTTCTTCTGTTTTTACAGTCGAATCTAACAAATCCAATAAAAAAGAAAGCGCGAAACCTATTAATAAACTAATTCCCGCAGCCACTACGATAATGAACAATTTCTTTGGCTTTACCGGCTTCGGATGTTCAGGTAATTTAGCAGTGGATAAAATATTTACATTATCCACTTGCATTAAAACAGGAACCTGCTCGTTAAAGACATTTGCCACCTCATTTGCAATATCGACTGCCTTCTTAGCATCCTTGTCTAAAACCTGAATAGTCACTACTTGTGAATTCCGCTCACTCGAAACAATAATCCTCTTCATTAATTGTTCTGGAGTAGTTGATAATGACTGACGATCAATAACTTTTGTAAGAATGGCTGGGCTAGTAATAATTACGTTATACGTATTTATAAGCTGTAAGTCTGTAGCTACTTGTTGCGCTTTTGATTCCTTTTGATTGATTAAAATTTGTGTCTTTGCTTCGTAAATCGGTGTGATCATAAAACTACTCACTGTTGCGGCAATGCCCGCCCCAAAAATGGCTAGTAAAATAATAAGTAATCCTCTTTTTTTTATTATCTTCCATGAATTTTGCAGTGTTATAACTTCATTCACAACAATATCCCTCCAGCATAGACTTTTCACTTTATTTATTAGTCTATTCACAAATTAAAAAACATATAACTTTAAAAACAAAAAACCGCACTGACGTCCTATTACATCTAGCACAGCTCTACTGAAATGGTCTTATTTTTCAGCCTCTATTTGACCAAATTCTTCTACATTTCGGGTTCGTCACCAAAAGTTGTGATGGCTATTTCATCGTGACCCACTCCATTACGAGAGGACATGTTTGAACAGTCAACCACAAACTAGTATGAGCCATTGATTTGCTATTTCTACACTATCTTTTTAGAGAGAAAATACTTCGTTGTTTTAATTCCACAGGCTCCAGTAAAATTAAAGGTTGATTATTAATGATTCTTTTATTATTTTCCAATAAAATATCAACTGCATCTAATTCTTTTTTCTTTTCTAAATATCGAAGTCCTTTCTCAAAATGAAAGGGTCTTGTAGTCAAATTATGAACATCCGAGCCATATGTATGTACATAATTTGCTCGAACAAGCTCTAATGAAAATTTTTGAATTTTTTTTCCGAAATGTCCACTAAGACTTCCAGCTGTAATTTGAGCAAATGCACCATTACGTATAAGGACCTCTAGCCGACTCGGATTCTTAGCAATAGCACGATTCCGTTCTGGATGGGCAATAATAGGTGTATACCCTGCTATTAATAATTTTGTCATCAAGTCATTTGTATAAATAGGAATTATATTTGACGGTAATTCAATCAGCACATACTTTGAGTTTGCCAACACATGTAGCTGATTATCATTAAGTAGGTTGCCAATATGATTATTTAATCGAACTTCTTGTCCGGTATGTAATGTTAGCGGTATATCGTGGTGTTTGATTAATTCACGTAAGCTGTCTAGTTGTTTTACTACGGTTGCATAGTCTACATGAAACTGCGGTTTAAGGGCATGAGAAGTTGATATTATTTCCGTAATTCCCTCTTTTACAGCACGCTTTAACATTTGTAATGATTCTTCTTCAGTTCTCGGACCATCATCTACTCCATGTAAAATATGTGTATGCATATCAATCATTACGATCACAACTTTCTTTGAAATTATCATTAACCCCTTTCTTTTCTTTATGATAGAAAGCTTTCAATCATGACAATTTCACCTATAAAAAAGGCTTCTCTAGATTTTCATCTAGAGAAGCCTCTAACATTTACCATTATTTTGCGTATTCTACGGCACGTGTTTCACGAATAACCGTTACTTTAATATGGCCTGGATAATCAAGTTCTTCTTCAATTCGCTTACGGATATCTCTCGCTAAGCGATGTGAAGCTAAGTCATCAATTTTTTCAGGTTGTACAATTATACGGATTTCACGACCAGCCTGAATCGCAAAGGATTTTTCTACACCATCATAGCTTTCGGAAATTTCCTCTAACTTTTCAAGTCTACGGATATAGTTTTCAAGCGTCTCGCTTCGAGCACCTGGACGAGCTGCTGATAACGCATCAGCTGCAGCTACTAATACGGCAATAACAGATGTTGCTTCTGTATCACCATGGTGAGAAGCAATACTGTTTATAACGACCGGATGTTCTTTGTATTTTGTTGCTAATTCCACACCGATTTCGACGTGGCTACCTTCAACTTCATGGTCAATTGCCTTACCAATATCATGTAATAAGCCTGCACGGCGAGCTAATGCTACATCTTCACCAAGTTCTGCAGCAAGCAAGCCTGCTAAATATGCGACTTCAATTGAATGTTTTAGGACGTTTTGTCCATAGCTTGTACGATATTTCATGCGGCCTAAAATCTTCATTAAATCTGGATGTAAGTTATGAATGCCTATTTCAAATGTTGTTTGCTCACCTGTTTCGCGGATTTGTTCATCCACCTCACGACGAGCTTTTTCCACCATTTCCTCAATTCGAGCAGGGTGAATGCGGCCATCCTGTACAAGTTTTTCAAGTGCAAGTCGAGCCGTTTCACGACGAATCGGATCAAAGCCTGATAAAATAACTGCCTCTGGAGTATCATCAATAATTAAATCTATACCTGTTAACGTTTCCAAAGTTCGAATATTACGACCTTCACGACCTATAATACGACCTTTCATTTCATCATTTGGCAAGTTCACGACAGATACTGTTGTTTCTGCAACGTGGTCTGCTGCAAAACGCTGCAGTGCCAGTGATAAAATTTCACGTGCTTTTTTATCTGACTCTTCCTTCGCACGTGTCTCAGCTTCCTTCGTCATCACAGCAATATCAGTTGCTAGTTCTTTTTCTACTTCTCCTAAGATAATAGCTTTTGCTTCATCTCTAGTTAAAGCAGAAACTCTTTCTAGCTCTGTTTTTTGCGAGGCAACGAGCTCGTCCACTTTGCTTTCCATCTGTTCAATATGCTGTTGTCTTTCGCTTAGAGCTTGTTCTTTACGCTCTAAACTTGCTTCTCTCTTATTTAGAGCATCATCCTTGCGATCAAGATTCTCTTCTCTTTGCAATAAACGGTTCTCTTGTTTCTGAAGTTCTGAACGACGTTCACGAATGTCATTTTCTGCTTCAGTACGAAATTTGTGAGTTTCATCTTTGGCTTCAAGTAGTGCTTCTTTCTTCAATGCCTCCGCTTCTCGTTTTCCTTCTTCAACGATTGTTTCAGCGACATGTTTAGCACCAGTGATTTTTGAGTCATTCACTTTTTTCATGTAGATATAGCTAACAGCGGCACCAACGATGAGTCCAAGCAAAGCGGAGATGATAGTAATTCCATCCATATGAACACCTCCTCTTGCTATTTGGGTAATACAGTTTCAGTCGGCGCTTACATCCATTTCGCCTTGGCATAATAATTGGTCCCGGATTTTGAATGATGTTCAGGTCTGCACAGGGAGTCGACACAATGTCTGGCTCTCGGTAAAGTCACAGGAAGTGGCGTTTTTACCGTTGCAGATACGTTAGCCGTTTTCGCATGATCCGGAGTTCTAAGGCTAACATCTTATTATTCATTTCTTTCAAAATCCTTGACTGCCAGGGTTCTTCATCTTCATTTAATAGGTCTTCAAAGGCCTTATAAATGAAGTCAGAATGTACTGCCTATTTAAAGTCATAATTCAGAAATTATACATATTTAATTGTATAGCTAGCCTCAAGCTCTGTCAAGGATAGTCGGGCATCTGTTCGCCCTCCTAAGAAAAAAAGTCAGTCATATCCATTAGGAGAATTAATTACCTATTACTTTTTACACTAACGCTTATTTTAACTTTTTACATTTATGCTAGAAGCAGTACTTAGGAATTATTTTTACAAAACTATTGAAGCTTCCCCATTTCTCTTTATGGCCCACAACTTTTGGTGATGAGCTAAGTGAATGAATATCCTAATTAATATTATAAAACCACATTCCCCAGTATGTGTAAATAAAAAAATGCATTGTTCTCACTATAAAGAGTGGGAACAATGCATTTATATTATTTATCTTCAAGAAGAAGCTTTAATTCCTCATCCATATCTTCCTCTTCATCATGCGCAGCAATTGTGTAAGATGAAGATGCAATACCGTAAGAAGCACGGATTTTATTTGCGATGTCGTCAAGTACTGCTGGATTTTCTTTTAAATACTGTTTAGCATTTTCACGACCTTGACCTAGGCGCTCATCACCGTAAGCGTACCAAGAACCACTTTTTTGAACGATGTCTAGTTCAACACCTAAATCGACTGTTTCGCCCTCTTTTGAAATTCCTTCACCGTACATAATATCAACTTCAGCTGTACGGAATGGTGGTGCTACTTTGTTTTTCACAATTTTAATTTTTGTACGGTTACCCATAATGTCATTGCCTTGTTTAATAGCTTCTGCACGACGTACTTCTAAGCGAACGGAGCTATAGAATTTAAGTGCACGTCCACCAGGTGTTGTTTCTGGGTTTCCGAACATAACACCAATTTTTTCACGTATTTGGTTAATGAAAATAGCAATCGTTTTTGATTTATTAATAGCACCTGAAAGCTTACGTAAGGCCTGAGACATTAAACGCGCTTGTAAACCAACATGCGAATCACCCATATCTCCTTCGATTTCCGCTTTCGGAACTAATGCTGCTACTGAGTCAATAACGATGATATCGATAGCACCACTACGTACTAATGCTTCTGCGATTTCAAGCGCCTGTTCTCCTGTATCTGGTTGAGATAATAAAAGCTCATCAATATCGACGCCCAATTTTTGTGCATAGATTGGATCTAACGCATGCTCAGCATCGATAAACGCTGCTTGTCCACCATTTGCCTGCACCTCTGCAATGGCATGAAGAGCAACCGTTGTTTTACCTGATGATTCAGGACCGTATACTTCAATAATACGTCCACGTGGATAACCACCTACACCTAATGCAGCATCAAGTGCTAGCGAACCACTTGAAGATGTAGCGATTTCTAAATCGGTCTTTTCGCCAAGTTTCATGATAGAACCTTTGCCGAAATTCTTTTCAATTTGTTTTAACGCCTGTTCTAAGGCAGCTTTACGATCACTCATTCATTTTCCTCCTTCGAAAACTGTTCACTGTTTTTCTCTATCTCTACTATACTTGTTTTTAAGAGAAGACGCAAGAAAAAAGCGAACATTTATTCGTTTTTCTTCAAAATAAAAATTTGGGTAACTTTCCATTACCCAAATTTCTATTTTTAACTATATTATGGATCATCACCAAAACGTGTGGTTGATTTCCGTTCCGACTGGGCACTTTGTTGCTGTCGCTTCGCTTTCGCACAGTTAAAACATTGTTGCTGTCGCTTCGCTTTCGCACAGTTAAAACATTGTTGCTGTCGCTTCGCTTTCGCACAGCCTCCACTCCAATGAACTTATTTACATAGTAGACGTTTTAACAAAAGTCATCTACAACTTTTGGTGATGAACCTATATTATGCCGAGTCATAATTGATTAACGTTTTTTAAAGCCTCTTTCTTCTAAAAGCTGCATTAAATAATGACAAGTAAATTTCGCCGCGCGAAGTCGATTTGTATTACGCATGCCCGATAAATGAAGTAAATACGTGATCGGTGTCTCAACGCCAATTGCAATACCAATCCAAACCGTCCCCACTGGTTGATGATCATGGGCTGTAGGACCTGCCGCACCTGTTAATCCAATACCAATATCGGTATCAAACTTTTTACGTACAGCACTAGCCATAGCCGCTGCACACTCACTGCTTACAATCCCATGTGTAGTTAATAATTCTTTAGAAATACCGAGCTGCTTTATCTTAGCCTCTTCTGTATACGTAACAACGCCACCAACAAGGGCATCCCCTACACCTGGTATTTCTGCAAGCTCTGACTGAAATAATCCCGCTGTTAAACTTTCTGCCGCAGAAATTGTTAACTTATTATCTAGTAACATTTCTACTGTTTTAGAGGCAAGAGAATCATCATCTATACCATATTGATAGTTCCCAACAACCGCTTGGATCTCTGCTACTTTTGCGGCAATAAGGTGCTGCGCTTCTTGCTCCGTTTCTGCTTTGGCAGTTACACGCAATGTAACCTCACCATCAGAAGCAAGTGGAGCAACAGTTGGGTTTGTTTGCGAATCTAAAATATCTTGGATACGTACCTCAAGCTCCGCCTCTCCAATGCCATAAAAACGCATAACATGCGAAAGTATAACCCCTCCAGCATTTAACATCGCACCAAGTTTTGGTTTTGCTTCATACTGGAACATTGGCTCAAGCTCTTTTGGTGGCCCTGGAAGCAAAATATACGTACGCCCATCCTTTGTTACTATCATGCCAGGTGCCATGCCGTGATGATTTGCAAGCCCCTCACTACCTGCTAATATTAAAGCCTGTTTACGATTATTATCCGTCATTGGACGTCCTCGTTTTGCAAAAAATTGCTCAATATTGGCCAGTGCGATCTCATCAAATTCGAGTGTAACGCCAAGATGACGCGCAATCGTTTCCTTTGTTAAATCATCCTTTGTAGGTCCAAGCCCACCAGAGAAAATGAGTAAATCAGCACGAGCCTCTGCAATGGAAATAGCTTCTTCTAAACGTTGTGCATTATCTCCAACAACAGTGTGATAATACACATTTATCCCTAATTCGGACAACTGACTAGAAATAAATCTTGCATTTGTGTTCGAAATCTGACCAAGCAATAACTCTGAGCCAACTGCAAGAATTTCAGCATTCATGATCCTCAAGACCTCTCTTATTTAGAATCAAGTAAGACACGTCGATTTAGATAGAAATAATCCCATCCAGACCACAGTGTAAAGAACAATGCGATATATAGCATAATTGTATCAAATGGAATACCAATAAGTGTAAAGATTGTATTGTGTAATAGTGCTGCTCCGATGGCCATAATTTGAGCCCACGTTTTAATTTTACCAAGCTGGTTCGCTGCAACAACTTCTCCTTCACCTGCCAATATTAAACGAAGGCCAGTTACTGCAAACTCACGGCTAATAATAATAATAATGATCCATGCAGGCGCCATTGTAAGCTCTACCATTAAAATAAAAGCTGCTGAAACTAGTAATTTGTCAGCAAGTGGGTCTAAAAACTTACCAAATGTTGTCACAAGATTATACTTACGTGCGTAAAAACCATCTACCCAATCAGTCGCTGAAGCAAAAATAAAAATGAGTGCACCTACAAAATGATGAACAGGCATATCCGCACCGAATAGTGACATTGTCCCCCAGCCAAAATCAAACATCATAACAATAACAAAGAACGGAATAAGTAAGATTCGAGAGATGGTAATTTTATTTGGAATGTTCATTTTTCTAACACCTTTCATGATGAAAGAAAGTAGTCATCACTAGATGACTACTATTCTTTATTGAAATTGATGACGATGTTTTGCGTTACAGCTTGCTGTGCATACGTTAAAGACTCGTCATTAATGTATACCTTGGCTTGCGTTGAATTACCTAAGCGGATACGAGCGTAATTTTGAGATGTTGCGTCGAATTCTACTACTTCTCCTGCATTATATACACGAGTATCTGTTAGTATTTCTTGTTGCTGTTGATTGCGTATACCGATAAATGTAGGACCTGATACTTCAATACGTATTTTAAATGTTTCTGCACCTGTTAACGTATAAGAAGTTGTAGCACCATCCGCTTCAACAGTCCCCGCTGAAATCAATTGCTTACCCTCTTCAGTCTGATTTTCGTCAGTTGTTTCCTTTGCTGAGTCTTTTGAATCTGTCGACTCTTGTTTGTCTTTTGTTTGAGCTTTTTTATTTTCTTTTTCTTTATCTGTATCTATTGGTTTTACTTTTGTATCATATTGCATTTCTGGTGGATTTGTACTGTCTGTATCATTTGGCCCTGCACTATTTCTATTCTGCATAAGCACCCAAATGACCACAATAATGACAATGATAAATAAACCGACGATTATTTTCGGCATTGCCTCCATCATTTTAGTAGAGGGGCCTTTTGAAACTTTTCTTCTACTTGGGCTATTTGTCATCGATTGACTAACTTGATTGTTTGGAGTACCCGGTAGCTCACTTTTATACATTTCTAAAATTTCCTCTGCGTTCAAACCTACAGCGTCAGCATATTGTTTAATAAAAGCTCGTACATAAAACGAACCAGGCATGATCGAATAATTGCCCTCTTCAATACCTATTAAATATCGTTTTTGTATTTTTGTTATTTCTTGTAAATCGTCTAAACTGTAGCCTTTAGACAATCTCGCCTCTTTCAGTCGAGTCCCTAATTCTGCCACTCAAAACACCTACTTTAACATCAATTTAATAATTAAATCCTAAAATCCTCCAAATGAATTGGATTCGGACATCATATGGTTTTTTTCCATTATCTCATACGTAATTTCTTCATCTGGGTGATGACGTAATTCAATGATATAATCAAAATCCTCTATCCTATAATCTGAATGCTGAACAAACATGTCTGGATGCTCGACGACCTTTATGGAAGGCATATTCATCATTTCACGCACTAGTTGCAAATGCCGCTCATCAGATGAACGACGTGTTACAATGCCATCTAATATAAAAATATTATTGTCACTGAATTCATCACCAGCGAGTTTATTGCGAACAGTCTGCTTAATCATTGTAGATGATAAAAAAATCCATTTTTTATTGGCACATACACTAGCCGCTACAATCGATTCAGTTTTGCCTACACGAGGCATTCCACGTATTCCAATGAGCTTATGCCCTTCTTTTTTAAAGAGCTCCGCCATAAAGTCAACTAAAATACCAAGTTCATCTCGTACGAAGCGGAAGGTATTTTTTTCATCTGCATCTCGAGGAATATAATGACCGTGCCTAATGGCTAAACGATCACGGAGTTTAGGTTGTCGAAATTTGGTCACGTTAATATGTTCCATTGTCGAAACAATTGTACGAAAACGCTCAATTGTCTCATCGTTGTCTGTATGCACTAACATACCACGTCGATCCTCATCGACACCATTTATTGAAATAATATTGACACGAAGCATCCCTAAAAGTGAAGCAATATCTCCTAATAATCCAGGGCGATTCACCTGAATTTCATATTCAAAGTACCAATCGCTCAAACACACTCGTTCCCTTCCTATTAGTTAACGTAAAAAATCCCTTATAAGTTCCATCATAGCTGATTTTTTATGTAATGGAAAGTTAGAATACATGGAATTATGGCGTTATTTTTAAAAATTTACTATTTTTTTTTTGAACATACTAAATAGGCTTACATACGTTCCCTTTTCTATGTAAAAATTAAAAAAAGAGGAGATCGCTCTCCTCTTTGTTTTACTGTACAGGTTTATTTTGTACAAGTTTAACGACACAATTCGCCAGTGCATGTTTTTCCTCTTCAGAGGCAACGCCCCATAAATCCGACAGCACTCGTTCTTGTTCATTTTTAGGATCGACATTTGTCGCCAAATATTCCCCAATTTGTACAGCAGCCGATTGAATCATTTTCTTTGGCATGCCACTTGATTCGGCTTGCATAACATTTTGACCTAAAAACGATGTCCATTTTTGCCAGTTTTCTAAAATCGTCATATGTTCCTCCTCCTTTACACATGTAGTATGTGCAAAAAAGAACATTATATGTACCAGCCACCGTTTAATCGAATTACTTGTCCCGTTACATAATCTGCATTTCCAGAAAGGTAGAAGCGCACCATTTTAGCAACATCCTTTGTTTGTCCAGCTATACCTAGCGGAATATCCTCTAAAATATAGTCAAGCTCCTCTTCACTTAAATGACTGTTCATCGAGGTATTAATAAAACCAGGTGCAATGGCATTAACACGAATACGTGACAGTGCCGCTTCTTTCGCATAAGATTTCACAAAAGCATGTTGGGCGCCCTTCACGGCTGAGTAAAGAGCTTCACCAGCCGATCCAGCCTCCCCCCAAATCGAACCGATAAAAAGTACATAGCTGACATCGTGAGCACGAAGCTTTGATGACAGCAAAGCCGTCAGACGCATTGGATTTTGCACATGGACGCGCCATAATGCATCCATATCCTCCACAGTAGTATCTTCCAGTAGAGAATAATGCGCCTGACCACTTGCAAAGACAATCGCTTGCACATTAAAAATTTGCGATGCTAGCAATTGTGCACCGGATGCTTTCGAAAAATCTCCCTGTACAAGCATAAATTCCTGTGCAGGGAAGTTTTCTGAAAGAGAGTGGTATAAAGCCTGCGCCGCTTTTTCATTGTTTGAAAAGTGTATGTAGATGGACCAGCCGTCTTCTGCCAGACTCTGACAAATAGCACGACCAATCTCACCCGATGCACCTAACACGAGGGCAAACTTTTTCACTGTTCGCCCTTCTCTGTAGGTAAAATTTTAAAGACAGTTTGTTGAGATTCACCTTGAATTGAAGAAAATGCTTTTTTCAAATCTTCAATCGTTAGTTCTTCTAGTACAGGCACAACATCGAACAAGTTCATCTCATTAAACGAATAACGTGTAAATTGGTTGGCGATAAATTCAATAGAGTTTAGTGCACGTAGGAAGAACCCTATTTTTTTACGTTTCACTCGTTCTAAATCGGCATTTTCAAATTGTGCATCTCGATCATACCTTGCTAATTCTTCCTTTATAGCTTTCTCTAAAGCAGCCGGATCTGTAGAATCTGAGCCAATCATCGCAAAACCAAAGCCATTTTCTAGTGTAAAATCAAATGCATATGTTTCATCAATTAAGCCATCTTCATAGATGCGCTCATAAAATTCAGATGTACGTCCAAAAATAAGTTCAAGTGCAATTTGAACAGACAGCTCATGTTTTAACATATCACGGCCAGAAAGATTTGTTTCTTTTGCTTTTAAGCCGATATAAACCTTTGGCTTTTGTACATCCATATGCAACTCACGCTCTTTGACAGCAACCTCAATCGGCTCTTTATCAAAGAAGCGTTGAATTGGTGTTGGTTCAGGGAATTCTTTTTTACCTTGATTGTCACGAATAAACGTCATCATTTCATTTGGATCTACTGCGCCAATAACAAACAATAACATATTGGAAGGATGATAAAATGTATTGTAGCACGTATATAAGTGATCCGCAGTAATGCCATCAATCGTCTCGATTGTACCCGCGATATCAATTTTTACTGGGTGATTATGATACATATTTTCGATCGCACCAAAATATAGGCGCCAATCTGGCTGATCATCGTACATCGTAATTTCCTGACCAATAATACCCTTCTCCTTATTCACTGTTGCTTCTGTAAAGTAAGGTTCTTGCACAAAATTTAATAATGTTTCTGTGCTTTTATAAATATTGTCCGTCGAAGAAAATAAATACGCCGTCCGTGTAAATGAAGTAAAGGCATTGGCTGAAGCGCCGAATTCACTAAACTTTTGGAATACATCCCCATCTTCTTTTTCAAACATTTTATGCTCTAAAAAGTGAGCAATGCCATCTGGAACTGAAATACTTTCCGTGTTTCCAATTGGCACAAATGTACGATCAACAGAACCGTACTTAGTGGTGAACGTCACATATGTTTTGGAATAGCCTTTTTTTGGTAAAATATAGACATCTAAGCCATTCTCTAATTTTTCATAATACAATGTTTCATCTAATTGTTTGAATTCAATTGTTTTCATTGTGCGGCTTGCTCCTTTCCACATAAGAAATAGACCGCTTCTAGCTGTATTTGCTTCGCCATTTCAACAATATCTTCTTTCGTTACAGCTTTCCATTTATTTGCCCAAGTTTCAACAGAGAACTCCTCGGGTAAATCTTTATATTGGTCAAAAATTTCTATTTGTCCTCGAGCAGAATCCAATGACTCTCTTAGCTGATTCGTCAGCATGGCCTTTGTTTGCTCTAATTCCAAATCTGTAATGTTGCCTGCTTGCATAACAGCAATTTGTTCCTTAATTAGCGATAGTGCTTTTTCTTCATTCTTTGGTTCAATCCCAGACACAACAAAGACTAAGCCATAATGTGATGCATATGAGCTAGACGCATAGTAAGCTAAACTTTCCTTTTCACGAACATTCATAAATAATTTGGCATGAGGATAGCCACCGAATACGCCGTTAAAAATTTGCATTTTGGCGAAATCAGCGTCACCAAATCGTACTGGTGTACTAAAACCAATATGCATTTTTCCTTGCTTCATTTCTTGTTGTTCACGTACATAATCATTTTGTGGATGCTGTTGCGGCAGCACAGCAGGAATTTCTTCAGGTGTACGATCATTAAATGGTAGCGCTTTTTTCAATTGAGCCACCATTTCGTCCTCATTTATATCACCCGCGACATAAATGTCTATTTTATCGTTAGCAAGCATGGATTGATATGCTTCAAACAATGATGTAGGGGTAATTTTCTGAATGTCCTCGACAGTTCCGTTAGCAGAAATAGAGGCCGGTTCATTTGGACGTAAAATCTGTTGAATACGTTGCTGTGCGAATCGAGATTTATCGTCAAAAATAGACTCGATACGCTGAATGACCGTTTTCTTTTCACGCTCCACAATTGATTCCTTAAATACACCGTTTTCTAAATTCGGTTCAAAGATTGCTGTGTGCAATAAACCAAGTACCTCGTTTAAAACACTTGTATTTGCCAAATAATGATCGTTAACGGTTTCTACATTCATCAGTACTGTATGCTCATTACCACGTTTGGATGTATCAAAATATTGCACTGTGCCATACAAGTCATCCAAGAAACTACGGAATGCAGCTGTTGTCTTATATTTAGCATTGCTATGTTGCAATACATTTGTTAACACTGTGCGTTCAGACGCATTTGTAGCCGTTAATGCTCTTCTCCATTTAATTGAAAAATTTACGGTTTTAAATTGGGTCGTTTGTCGGATATGCAAATTAACACCTTTTGCAAAAGGGATTGTTTTAAACATATATAGAACCCTCCTTATCTTTCTTAATATAACAAAGTACTACACATACTATACATGTCTATTGTCTATAATTGCAAAAAGAATCCAAAGTATGTATATGAAAAGTGTGAAATTGCATTTGGTTAATTAATGAACCTGCTTATACTAGCAAATAAAGATCAGCCTCCAACCATTATTTTCCCAAACGTTTGAGATATGTACAAGGAAAAAGACTGAGCATTTTCGCCCAGTCTTTAGTGTAAATAATTGTCTGTTTTTTAGCGCTTCCCCTTAATATAAGGTTGACCACTAGCTTTTGGTGCATTTGCTTTACCGATGAATCCTGCTAATGCTAGGATTGTTAGTACGTACGGTAAAATTTGTAGGTATACAGCAGGAATGTCTTGAATGTAAGGAATTCCGCTTCCTGCAACACTTAACGTTTGTGCTACTCCAAAGAATAAAGCTGCACCTAATGCACCGATCGGATGCCATTTCCCAAAAATCATTGCAGCAATGGCCATAAAGCCTTGACCCGCAATTGTTGCATGTGAGAAATCGCCTGTAATTGATTGTGCGTACACTGCACCACCAAGACCACCTAATGCCCCAGAGATGACAACAGCAATATAGCGCATTCTGTTAACGTTTACTCCCATCGTATCTGCAGCCATTGGATGTTCACCGACAGCGCGTAATCGTAAACCGAATGGCGTTTTATAAATGATAAACCATGCTCCAATAGCTACTGCAAAAGCTAAAATTGATGTACTATAGACATCACGGAATAATAATGGACCAAAGAACGGAATATCCTCTAAATATGGGATAGCGAAACGATTTATTGAGTGGGCAATCATATCTGTTTGACCTTTACCGTAAATCATTTTCACTAAGAATACAGTTACCGCTAAACCTAATAAATTTATTGCAACCCCTGATACCGTTTGATCAGCACGGAAGGAAATTGAAGCAACAGCGTGGAGAAGTGAGAAGATTCCTCCAATAATGACAGCTGCCAGCATAGCCACCCAAATTGTTGCTGCACCAAATGTTGAAGCCAATTCTAAATTGACATAAATACCAACAAATGCACCAACAATCATTAAACCTTCTAGTCCGATGTTTACAACACCAGATCGTTCAGAGAATACACCACCGATTGCCGTAAAAATTAAAGGTGTTGCATAAAAAATTGCAGTAGGGACGATGAAATATAACATTTCTAAAAAGCTCATGTTATTGCCCCTCCTTTTTCTTGTTCAACTTTTGTAATGCTACTCGAATAATATAGCCTGATGCCACGAAGAAAATAATTAACGCGATAATTATAGACACGATTTCCTCTGGAATCCCTGCAGCATTCGGCATATTTAGCGCTCCGTATTTAAGTGAGCCGAATAATGAAGCCCCAAATACTACCCCTAGTGGTGTGTTGGCACCAAGTAAGGCCACGGCGATACCATCGAAACCTATACCAGTAAAGCCTGGTTTAATAGAGGCGTTTCCGAAAGTACCTAGTGCCTCCATAGCACCACCAAGACCAGCGAACATACCTGAAATCGTCATAGCTAAAATAATGTTTTTGTTAACGCTCATACCAGCATAGTCTGCAGCATGCTTGTTAAAGCCTACCGCTTTTAGCTCATATCCACGTGTTGTTTTTTCTAAAATGAACCACATAACTATTACCATTAACAGTGCAACAATGATGCCATAGTGAAGACTTGAATTGTCTGTAAGCTCTCTTAAAAACGGAGAACGTAATGAAGCTGATTCATGAACTCGTTCTGTTTTAAAGCTACCGTCAGACAATTTTTTAATCACTGCATTCGCAATATAAAGCGCAGTGTAGTTTAACATAATTGTCGCTATGACTTCGTGAACTTTAAATTTCGCTTTTAAGAAACCTGCAATAAAGGCCCAAAATGCACCTGCAGCTGCTGCCGCAAGTAATGCTAATGGTAAGTGAATAATTTTAGGTAGGTCAAATGCAGATCCTACCCAAGCTGCTGCTAGCCAACCTAAAATCAGCTGACCTTCAACACCGATGTTGAATAAACCTGTGCGGAAGGCAAATGCTACTGCAAGCCCGGCCAATAGGTACGGTGTTATTTGACGAATTGTGTTCCCAATTGAATATGAATCTCCAAAAATACCTGTCCAAAGAGCGCTATAACCTTGTACTGGGTCATAGCCGCTGACTACCATCACGATAGCACCAACAATTAAACCAATAATAATAGAGATGATAGGAACGAGTATATTAATGACACGATTTGACATTAGTCGTTCCCCTCCTTCGCATCATTCATGTTATTTTTACTACTTTGTCCTGCCATTAATAGACCAAGCTCTTGTTCTGTTGTTTCTTTTGGATTTAACTCATCAACAATTTGACCATCATAAATAACAGCGATACGGTCAGAAACATTCATGACTTCATCTAATTCAAATGAAATTAACAGTACTGCTTTTCCTTTGTCACGTTGCTCAATAAGGCGAGAGTGAATAAATTCAATTGCCCCTACGTCAAGACCACGTGTTGGTAAAGCAGCGATCAATAAATCTGGATTACGATCAATTTCACGACCGATAATTGCTTTTTGCTGGTTACCACCTGAAAGGGCACGAGCCGGTGTCATTTCACCATTACCAGTACGCACATCATATTCTTCGATAATTTGACGTGCTTTTTCAGATACTTTCTTGTAGTCCATAACAAAGCCCTTAGCAATTGGAGATTGGTAATATGTTTGTAGTGCGATATTATGACCAATCGGGAAATCTAATACTAAACCATGCTTATGGCGATCTTGCGGAATATGTCCAACGCCTTCCTCAGTAATTTTTCGAGGCTTCATATTTGTAATATCTTTGCCATTTAATTGAACAGTACCACTCTTTATTTTGCGTAGACCAGTTATGGCTTCGATTAACTCAGATTGTCCGTTACCGTCGATACCTGCAATACCAACAATTTCACCTTTGCGTACTTTTAAGTTCAGGCCTTTTACTTTATCGATATTACGGTAGTCTGTAACAACCAAATCATCGATTGAAAGTACTTCATCAGTTGGTTTTGCTTCTGTTTTTTCTGTTTTAAATTCGACTTGACGTCCTACCATCATTTCAGCTAATTGGTTAGGATTTGTTTCAGTAGTTGTAACGGTTCCAATTCCTTCACCTTTGCGAATAATTGTCACACGGTCAGAGACTTCCATAATTTCTTTTAATTTATGGGTAATTAAAATAATAGATTTGCCCTCTGCAATTAAGCGACGCATAATTTGAATAAGCTCTGTAATTTCCTGTGGTGTTAAAGATGCAGTTGGTTCATCAAAGATTAAAATTTCTGCACCGCGGTATAGTGTTTTTAAAATTTCAACACGCTGTTGCATCCCCACAGTAATATCCTCGATTTTGGCATATGGGTCAACATCTAAACCATATTTTTCAGAAAGTGCTTGTACTTTCTTCGCCGCATCTTTAATGTTAACAATCCCCATTTTCGTTGGTTCAGAACCTAAAATAATGTTCTCGGTCACTGTGAAGTTTTCCACTAACATAAAGTGTTGATGGACCATACCAATTCCTAAATCATTGGCCACGTTCGGGTTTGTAATTTTAACAGCCTTCCCACGAACTCGAATTTCGCCACCCTCTGGTTGATACAAACCAAAAAGGACGTTCATTAAAGTCGATTTACCTGCACCATTTTCACCTAGCAATGCATGGATTTCGCCTTTTTTCAGTTGGAGGGTGATGTTATTATTCGCCACGAAATTACCGAACTCTTTTCGGATTCCTAACATTTCAATCACGTATTCCAATTTTGTCACTCCCTTAATAGGCACTTTTATCAATTTCGCCTTGACGTAATCGTGGCTATCGCCACAGAAAACATTTGCCGCTGCCGCTTCGCTTTCGCGCAGTCAAACAATGCCGCTGTCGCTACAGATAAACAATACGCCCAGTTTTCGAAAACGTTATTTAGATTTCTTTGAGACAATCTTAATTTTATATAGAAATAATAAACTAATCTAAATACTAGCTATAGTCACTGTTAGCTCAACGTTTTTTTACATCGCACTACAATGCTTCAGCTAGAGGTTCCATCTTCTTTCAGTGGGCATTATGTACCCTGTTAACAAAAATCAACAAAAAAAAATCACTTATATCTTGTCGCACCAATAGAGGTAGATATCAAATATTTGATAAATTAATACAGGAAAGGTCATCGTTAGAAACCTTTCTTCTATTAACTTGTTACCATCATTACTATTCTTGCGATAAACTCCTATAAAATTTCTACCCCTATGGTAATGATCAATATAGTCAAACAGAACGTTGCGAATAATCAAAATATAACGATAGATTGAAAAATCATCATAAGGGTCTTCAAAAAAGTCCCTTATGATGATCAAAAGGTGAATTATTTTTTCACTTTTTCTGGAACTTTAATTTCACCTTTAGCAATTTTTTCTTTATATTCGTTAATGACCTTTTGTACATCTTCTGGGATTGCACCACGAGAATCTGCAAGCTTCACGCCGTCTTCAGCTAAACCATAAGTAAGCGTTTTGCCACCTGGGAAATCACCATTTTTCGCTTTATTAGAAATATCTACAACTGCTGTGTTAACACCTTTTAACATAGAAGTTAAAGTTACATTTGTTTTGTCGTCTACTTTACCTTCTTCGTATTGGTCAGCATCTACTCCGATTACCCAAATGTTTGCATTAGGATCTTTTTTCTTGCGTTCCTTTGCCTCAGAGAATACACCGTTACCAGTTGCACCAGCAGCGTGGAAGATTACATCTACACCTGAAGAGTACATGCTGTTTGCAGTAACTTTACCAAGGTCAGCTTTATCGAATGCAGCAGTATATTTTGATGTGATTTCGATTTCTGGATTTACAGCTTTTGCACCTTCAAAGAATCCAGCCTCGAAGCGGTTGATAACTGGAATATCTACGCCACCTACAAAGCCGATTTTACCTGATTTAGACATTTTCGCAGCAGCTACACCCGCTAAGAAAGCACCTTCTTGCTCTTTGAACAATACTGATACTACATTGTCCGCTTTTACTTCAGCGTCAATGATTGCGAATTTGCCATCTGGATTTTCTTCAGCAATTGCAGCCATAGAATCTTCCATCATGTAACCAATACCATAGATTAAGTTAAAATCACGACGTAATAATGCGTTTAAATTTGAATCATAGTCTGCATCTGATTTTGATTGTAAGTAGTCGAAGCCACCATCACCTTTTTTTAGGCCATGTTCTTTACCGTAAGCTTGAACACCTTCCCAAGCAGATTGGTTGAATGATTTATCATCAACGCCACCTACGTCAGTAACCATTGCTACTGAGAACGCATCTTTATTGTTTTCGCCTGTTGAAGCGTTTTCATTTTCTTTTTCTTTTGCAGGTTTGTCGTCGTCTTTCGTACCACATGCACCTAAGATTGCACTTGCAGCTAAAACTGATGATAATACTAAGCCAAATTTACGTTTTTTCATTTGATTAACCCCCCAAAGGTATTGTAATTAGCAGGAAAAATATTAGAAATGTTCTACACCCGTTTACGAACTACATGGAAGCTGAATTTATCAGCTCGGAAATAATTTTTTGAATACAGCACTACTTGATCATGATCATCGTAATGTAACTGCTTTAATACTAAAAGAGCTGTTTCACGTCCGCAATTTAAAATCGGTGAAGCTTGCTCATGGTACCCGATAGGATCAATATATGTAACAGCATAGGCTACATGAATTTTACCGGATTGTTCAAGTGCAGAGAAAAGTGAAACTTCTTTTTTTTCTACAAAGTCAGTTGGCAGGAAGCTTGCTGGTAATCTGTCTATGCAATAAACTACCGGCTCACCATCCGCTGTTCTGACACGTTCAATTGTGAGTATTTTATCTTCGCCATCACATTGGAAGCGTTTTAAATCTTCCTCAGAAGGTATGCTTTCCGTCGCCTTTAAAAAGCGAGAACCGGGTTCCATACCTGCTGCCTCGATCATGGAGGAAATGCTCGATAAATGCTCGATGCCCGATGTAAACAACGGCTTAGGGTTTACAAATGTGCCCACCCCATGTCGACGCACAATAACATTTTCCTCTTCCAACAGTCGTAGCGCTTCTCTAAGCGTTGCTCGACTGACTCCTAGTGATTTCGATAATTCAAACTCTGAAGGCAGTTTTTCATTTTCTTTAAAAACGCCTTTTTCAATGTCAGACTTTAAACGATCAATTACTTGAAGATAGAGATGACGATGATCAGCTTTAATAGTCACATATATCACCACCAAAATCAGAGATCAGACATCTGATGTACAACATTCCTACTAATCGTTCATAAATATAACATTTTTATAGACTGAAAGCAATTACACTTAGTGTAATTGCTTTCGAATTTTAAAATGAATTTGGGCCTACTCGATGTATACAGCATTGTTCAATCTTTTGACGTTATTTTGGCACTAATTATCGTATTGATGAATGAGCACTTGTCGAGGTTTACTTCCCTCTGAAGGCCCGACAATACCGCGTTGTTCCATTTGATCGACAATGCGAGCAGCTCTCGAATAACCGATACGGAAGCGACGTTGTAACATCGAAACAGAGGCCGTCTGCATACTGACAACTAACTGTACAGCTTCGTCAAATAATTCATCCGTTTCCTCTAAAATTGTCTCTTCTTCGGTCGGAATCATTTCCTCCTGATATTGCGCCTTTTGCTGTTCTATAACAAAGTTAACAACTGACTCAACTTCTTGATCTGATAAAAAGGCACCTTGCACACGTTTTGGTTTAGATGCACCTGCAGGTAAAAACAGCATGTCTCCTCGACCGAGTAAACGCTCTGCTCCACCCATATCTAATATCGTTCTAGAATCGATTGCCGACGACACCGCAAAGGCAATGCGCGAAGGAATATTTGCTTTAATAACACCTGTCAACACATCTACACTTGGTCGTTGGGTTGCAATGATTAAATGAATCCCTGCTGCACGTGCCATTTGTGCTAAACGTGTAATAGAATCCTCTACATCACTTGAGGCAACCATCATTAAGTCCGCTAACTCGTCTACAATTACCACAATATAAGGTAATTTTGGTTGTTTTTCACCCGTTTGTTCATTGACTTTTTGTACATGGCCATTGTAGCCTTCGATATTACGAGTGCCTGTATGAGAAAATAGATCATAACGACGTTCCATTTCTGACACAACTTTCTTTAAAGCCTGAGACGCTTTACGTGCATCTGTAACAACTGGTGCCAGTAGATGAGGAATTCCGTTATAAACATTTAACTCCACCATTTTTGGGTCAATCATCATCAGCTTTACCTCATGTGGTTTTGTACGCATTAGAATTGATACGACAATACCATTTATACACACACTTTTCCCACTACCCGTCGAACCCGCAACAAGTAAATGTGGCATTTTATTAAGCTCAGCAAGAACTGCTTGTCCAGTAATGTCACGACCTAATGCGACTTGCAATAATGCTTCTGGCTTTGCACCGTCCTTAGACTCTAACACTTCCCGTAGTGTAACAATAGCTACCTCACTATTTGGTACTTCAATGCCAATCGCTGACTTACCCGGAATAGGTGCTTCCATACGAATATCCTTCGCAGCGAGTGCTAAGGCAAGATCATCCTGTAGGTTTACAATTTTACTTACTTTCACACCTACATCAGGTAATATTTCGTATTTTGTTACAGCTGGGCCTAAATGAACCTGCGTTACTTTTGCCTTTACTCCAAAGCTTTGCAAAGTTTGCTCAAGCTTTTTCGCATTTGCCTGTATGACAGAATATTCACCACTTTGGTCATGCTGTGGCGGTAATTGTAATAGATTATAAGTTGGAAGTTGGTAATCTGCATTTTCCACAGCATCTGCGCCTTCTATATGGACATCATCGACAATCTCTCCATGTTCAATGCCTTCATTTTCGGCTGTAAATGCTTCTCGCTCATGAGACACATTCTGAGTAAAGGCAGAGATGATTGGTTCATGAGAAATCTCTTCTTCCTCTTGTACCTCAGGCTCCTGATCGACAGCCGCAATTTCATCCTTGCTTTCTACTTTTGAACGGCGATTATTAGGTTTTTTAGGCATATTCTTTTTCTTATCACGATGTTTCTTTTGCCATTTGCCAAAAAGGTCGGGCATTTTTTTCGCTAAATATGGAACAAGTGCCTTTCCTGTTACTAAAATTAATCCGATAAAGAAAACAACCCATGCAACGACCTTCGCACCCGTTGCCTCAAATAATACATGTAGAGCACTAAATAACAGTGCACCAACCATGCCTCCGCCAAGTGCATTACTTCGATGGATGACCCCCTCAGAGTTAATTAAAATCCGCCAAGATTCTCGCAAAACAGAGTCTGATAATAATCCACCAGATTTTGATAATTGTTCAAACAAAATACCGTGACTAAAAATTGTTAAACTCATAACAATTAGGAGCATCCCTAATATGAGACGATCATAAATGCTTATTTTTTTCCGCCCAATCATCAGTAACACTGCAACAAATATAAGCATAAACGGCACAGCAAAATGTAAATTTCCTAATAGAAACATTGTGATTGTTTGTAGAATACGGCCAATCATGCCATATTCAAAAATCATAATAACCGCAAATGCAATTAAGATAAGACCTAAAATTTCATACATAAGCGGATGCATTTCTTTTTTTTCTGTAGTCGCTTTTCCTTTCGTGACTTTTCTTTTTTTTCTAGTCGCCATCTATTTCACCTTCTTTTGCAATCCATTCTTTATATGTAGCAAATAATAACATGTAGAACTCGATTATTTCAAAAAAACTCACCACCATAACGTGTGGTTGATTTCCGTTCCGACTGGGCGCTTTCCTGGGGGCGTCCAGCCGTAACGAAGATCAACTCATTATACATGGCATATGTTTTAACAAATGACATCCACAACTTTTGGTGATGAGCCTACACATGGCATATATTACAACAAATGTCATCTCTACCTTTCTGGATTGAGCTAAAAAAGGATTTTCCACCGTTTACATTCGGTTAGAAAATCCTTTTTCATTCAACGATGATCGTTCATTTTTAGTATTCCATAATGATTGGGATAATCATTGGGCGGCGCTTCGTTTTTTGGAATAAATACGTATTCAGAGTATCTCGAATTTCTTGTTTAATATTTGTCCATTCAAATGTATCTTTACCAACGTATTTTTCAATAACATTTTTAGCAATATCAGAAGCTTCCATCATTAATTCTTCTGATTCGCGTACATATACGAAACCACGCGATAAAATTTCTGGACCAGATGCAATTTTCTTTTGAGCACGGTTTAATGTTACAACAACAATGAAAATACCATCCTGCGATAATAACTTACGATCGCGAAGTACTATGTTCCCTACATCACCAACACCGATACCGTCTATTAATACATTGCCAGCTTGTACACGGCCACTCATTCGCATTTTACCATTTTTATATTCTACAATATCCCCTTTATCGGCGATAAAAATTTGTGATTTTTGCATACCTAGCTGTTGTGCAAGCTTAGAGTGAGCAATAAGCATGCGGTACTCACCTTGCACAGGGATAAAGTACTTTGGTTGCATTAAGTTTAGCATTAATTTTAAATCTTCTTGGCTACCGTGACCCGATACATGTACATTTTTGCTAGATGTGAGAATTTCAGCACCTGCTTTTGCGATAGCGTTCATCGTATTAGCCATCTGTACTTCCATACCAGGAGACGGTGTAAACGTAATTAATACGGTATCGTCTTTTTTAATTTTAATGTCTCGGTGATGTTTGCGGACGATTTTTTCTAATGCATCAAGTGGCTCTCCTTTATTACCTGTAGCAATAATAATAATCTCATCATCTTGATACTTTTGCATTTCTGAGATAGGGATAATTGTATCTTCTTCTACCGTTAAGTAACCTAGCTGTGCACCTAAATCCACAGCTTTTTCTAAAGGTTTTCCTACAATGACTACTTTACGGAACGACTTTTGAGCTTGTGTCAATACTTGCTGTAGACGAATAAAATTCGATGCATAAACAGCAACTAAAATACGACCTGGTGCTGAATGGAATGTTTTTGATAATTGCTCTTCAATCACAATCTCAGATGTCGTATAACCTGGTCGCTCAGCTTCACTCGACTCAGATAGCAGCATAAATACGCCTTCTTCTCCTAACTGAGCCATTTTTGCTAAATCAGGCTTAAATTTACCTGTCGCTGATTGATCAAATTTAAACTCACCTGTATGAACAATTGCTCCTTCAGATGTATGGAACACTACCCCTAACGAATCGGGAATACTATGTGTTGTATGGAAGAATGTCACATACGTTGAGTTAAAATTCATACGACTACGGTTCGTAACCTCAAAGAATTTCACCTGATGTGGTGCAGGCAATTCTTTTAAATGTTCCTTTGCTAGTGCAATTGTTAATTTTGATCCGTACACTGGCGCTTTCACTTTTTGTAATACATAAGCAATTGAGCCAATTGCATCTTCATGACCATGTGTTAAGAAAATTCCTTTCACACGCTCTTTATTTTCTTCTAAATACGTAATATCTGGAATTACGATATCAATGCCCAGCATTTCGTCTTCAGGGAACATCAACCCGCTATCAACTACAAATAGCTCTTCGTCAATTTCTACTACGTACATTGCTTTCCCAATTTCGCCCACGCCACCAAGTGGGATGATACGAATTAATTCATTTTTCTTTTTTGTCAATTTATTTCCTCCTAAAAAATATCCCGAACAGCAACCACTTAAGATTTATTATACGGTTTGCAAAGCTTTTGCACAAATCAAAAATACATCTTTCATGATAGAAACAGAAATTTATTGCTAATTTTATTACTAATAGATGGAAAGTAGGATGAGGATGTAGCATCGTGAAAGGTTTAATTTTTGTCTTTTAGGAAGCGACGTAGCTTTTGGGGATGGGATATAAAGCCGTTTGTAAGCCATTCTATGTAAGGTTGTTAAAGCGCTTGAGAGGATTTCAATCTTACCTGAGCAGTTCTCTTTTTCTACCTGAGCGGATACTATCTTCCATGAGGGGCCTCCCTCCGGAGTAACGGTCTTATTCCTCTATATTTCTTACAAAAGAAAAAAGACCATAAACAAACTAAAAAATCTCAAGTTTGTCTACGGTCTGAGGTTTTACTATTAGTTAGCTTCAATTACAAATTAACTAAAGGTACTTACTTTTCTAAAGCTTCTCGCTTTTTCTTGATACGTATCCCAAATCCGATCAAAGTTTGCTTTTTCTTCATCTGTCATTTCCATCATTGGCAGACGAACATTAAGTGTATCAAAGCCCAATTTGGTCATCGCGTATTTTACAGGCGATGGGTTTGGCTGTGCGAACAGCGCACGTACAAGTGGTAGTAATGCTCGGTGAATTTTGGCTGCTAGCTCGTGATTTCCTTCTTCAAACGCTTTAATCATTAATTGCATATCATTTCCAACAACATGAGCAGCTACTGAAATAATTCCTGCTCCGCCGATTGTTAGTAGCGGAAGTGTTAAACCATCATCCCCACTATACACTAAGAAATGATCCTCTGAATCAACATTCTCAATAATATCGCCCATTTGATCTAAATTGCCACTCGCTTCTTTAATCCAAGCAATATTAGAAATTTTACTTAAAGCTACGGAAGTTTCATAGGCAACATTGACACCTGTACGTCCTGGCACGTTATAAAGCATGACAGGTAAACTTGTTTCTTTTGCAATCGTTTCAAAGTGCGCAAAAATACCGCGTTGATTTGGCTTATTATAATATGGTGCTACAAGCATGATACCATCTGCACCATTTTCTTCAGCCTTGTGCGTCATTGCTATAGAGTAAGCAGTTTCGTTATCACCTGTACCTGCAATAACCGGTACACGACCTGCTACTTTTTCTACTGTAAAGCGTACAACTTCAATTTTTTCTTCTGTGGACATTGTTGGGTTTTCAGAGGTTGTGCCGCATGCGACAATACAATCTGTACCATTATCAATCAAGTGATTAATAATACGTTCTAGTTCTGGATAATTAATCGTGCCATCTTCTTTAAACGGCGTAATCATCGCCGTTCCAATTCGACCTAAATTCATCCTTACACCCCTCTTATAGTAAGTTATCCTCTAGCATTGCTTCAGCAATTTGAATAGAGTTTAATGCAGCGCCTTTCAAAAGATTGTCAGAAACGATCCATAAGTGGAATCCTTTTTTATTGTCTAAATCTTGACGAATACGACCTACAAAAGTAGCATCTTCCCCTACTGCATAGATAGGCATTGGGTAAGTTTGTGTTGCGATATCATCTTGTAATACTACACCAGGCGCATTGCGTAATACTTCAAAAATCTCCTGTACCGTTGCTTCTTTTTCTACTTCAAGATAAACCGATTCGGAGTGTCCTGAAACGACTGGCACGCGAACACAAGTTGCAGCTACTTTTAGCTCTGGTGCATGCATAATTTTCTTCGTTTCATTAATCATTTTCATTTCTTCGTATGTAAAGCCATTGTCTGTAAATTTATCGATTTGTGGAATGACATTACGAGCGATTGGATAATGACGTTTGTCGCTACCAGAAGGTAAAATATTTGCTTCTACATCCTTACCTGCATCCCAATTTTCACTTTGTGCCTTTAATTCCTGAATAGCAGAAATACCTGCACCTGAAACAGCTTGATATGTTGATACAATAATTTTTGTTAAGCCAAATGCATGACGAATAGGTTCAAGTGCAGCCATCATTTGAATCGTAGAGCAGTTTGGATTCGCAATAATCCCTTTATGCTTAGCAAGGTCACCACGATTTACTTCAGGAACAACTAGTGGTACCTCTGGATCCATGCGGAAATGGCTCGTGTTATCGATAACTACTGCACCGCGTTTTGCCGCTTCTGGCGCCAGCACCGCTGATACCGAACCACCAGCTGAGAATAAAGCGACATTGACGCCTTCAAAAGCTTCAGGTGTCGCTTCTTCAATTGTATATGTCTTACCATTAAATTCGATTGGTTTCCCTGCTGAACGTGCCGAAGCTAAAAACTTAATATCCCCGATTGGAAAATTTCGTTTAATTAGCTGTTCCATCATTTTTGTGCCTACTGCCCCTGTTGCTCCAACTACCGCAACTGTTAACTGCTTTGTCATCTGTCATCTCTCCTTGAATGCAAGTTACATAATGTGTGCTATTGTATCACAAAAATACTGAAAATTGTGTGTAATTCATGAATTATTTAAAATATTGTACCAACAGTGGCTGTAATTGCTTTCTCTCCGTAATCGCTTCATGAACAGTCGCGACCATTTGATCAAAATCAGCAATCAAAGAATTGGGTTTTGAATGTGGTGAGTCCTGCCCGAATGGAATAAAATAAATGTCTTTAGCATTTAGCAGCCTCATTATATTCATACCATTTAAGCCAAGAGCATCATTTGTTGATATGCCTAGAACAACAGGCGAACCGTTACGCAATGTTGCCTTCGCAGCCATCAATACCGGACTATCCGTTGCTGCATTTGCAAATTTACTAATACTATTCCCTGTCATCGGCGCTATAACCATCGCATCCAATGGATTGGATGGTCCAAATGGTTCTGCCTCTTTAATAGAAGAAACAACCTTTTCTCCAGTTAATTCCTCTATTTTTGCAATCCACTCCTCCCCAGTACCAAAACGCGTAGCCGCATGTAAAACGGAGTGTGTAATTATTGGAATAACTGTTGCTCCTACATCTATAAAGTTTTGGATTTTAGGTACTACTTCCTCATACGTACAGTGAGAGGCTGTAATACCTAAACCAATTCGTTTCCCCGTTAGCAATCTTCTTCCTCCTCTATTGCCTTGCACAATATTGTCGCTGCATCATGTGCAAAGTATTTCCCAGGTAATGATGGCAATAGCACGTACGTTTGTAATTGTTCAGCGTCTATATCTAAACAGCCAGGCTCTGAAGCCAGATCATATAGTACAGCTGGGACATGTTCTTGGAAGGACTCAGTAATCCACTTAGCTGGAATCGTATTGATAAAAATTCCATCATTAATTGTCCATTTGCGGTCATCTAAATCCGTAGCTTTATAACCATATGCTTTTGCTTCACTCACTTGTACAACTGAACGCGCTACTATATGGACATTAGCGCCCATCTTGACGAGTAAAGAAGCGAGCATTTTGGCTGTGCGCCCAAATCCTGCGATCGTAAAGTTTTGTCCGTAAATACATTTTTGCTCGAGTCCGTAAAACGTGGCGATAAATCCCTCAGCCGTTAATCTTGCATTTTGCCATATAAATGATTCTTGTTGTAAATAGCAATTTGTTTCATTTTTCTCAAGCAATTGCTTCCAATGCATAGTTAAACGCCCTGTATAAAACTTAACTTGAGATATCCCATAAAGCTGTTCCACTTCAATTTTTAGTGGAAGAATAGGAAGAATAATTCTATTTGGTTGGAATTCTAATACAAGCTTATTTAACTCTTCATTCCAAACTGATGTTCTTTTATAAAATACCGTTCTCGATGGGCTTCTTAGCATGGTAGCTAATTCCTTTAACCTTAGATCCTCACCGATAACAAGCCATTTTTCATTTTCCAAAAGCTCACCTCACTGTAAAAAGTCTGACTGCACTGTCGTTGTTTTGTTAAATAAAATCCGATCTTCACCAATTAGTATAATTTCATGCCAAGGTATCATTTCACTAATTTTCACTTTCTTTTTTTGGAATGGCAATTTATCTTTAACAATCTCAAAACCATGAATCTTTCCTGTTTGCACATCTAATAGACATTCCGTATGTGCCAATATGCCAAAGTGTACGCCACCCTCAACTTGAATTAACTCTTTATCCACCATCTCTGATAATAGCATCCCTCATCTCCCTCCTTGAACCGTTACCCCAATATATGCTGAGTTTTCGCAATTCGTGACCCTTACCCAAAGTAGGAAATGTGCATTTACCCGCATATCTGTAAATAATGTATATATACGGATGTGTGAGGTGCGGAATTTGTGCATATCCATGTAAGCAACGCCAGTGATAAACCCATTTATGCAGCTTAAGGAAGCGATACTAGCCAATAAATTACAGGCAGGAGACGCACTACCATCTATTCGTGCACTTGCAAAGGATTTAACTTCTTTCAGCAAGTGTTTTGTGTAGCGAAAGCAAAGCGTCAGCTACAAGTGTTTTGTGTAGCGAAAGCAAAGCGTCAGCTACAAGTGTTTTGTGTAGCGAAAGCAAAGCGTCAGCTACAAATGTCTTTTGTAACGCAAGCGAAGCGTCAGTTACAGAAGTCATCACCTCTATAGGTGATGAGATGAATACGGTTTTAAGTCACTTTTCAGTGGGTGTCCAAACATCCACTGAAATAGAGCGAGGTGGATTTATCTACAGAACGAAATCAAGATTTTCTACGTCAGGAATTATTACGTCAATATCAGGAGCTACTTTCATTTTGGAGGAGGACAACATGCTCAACTTACTAAAAAAAGAATATGTGGAAATTTCGCTATTCAGCAAAGATGTTGTCGAACATAGATTATCGATAAAAAACGACATCGGTGTGGTTTTTGACGATTTACATATGTCTAAAAAGCTTAATGCGACGTAGCTCGACATATTTATGAAAAAGTATCAAAAATGTGGAATTCATGCTATTATTTCGAACGATTTGCTTCCTGAGGGGGAGAAGAGAAGAGAAAAGAATTACCCTGAGGAATGAGGATGAAGTTGTCCATCGCATTAGCATTGTCGTGGCCATCCAAAATGGTTAATTTTAAATGATCAACGAGTAGTCTAGATCCTATAATTCGTGATGTTAAACATTTATGTAGGATGCAACACATAACAAGCGGTTTAGAAAAGATTGCTGAATATATATTACATTCATTTATAATGAGGAAATTTTATTTAGTGAAGGTAAAGACGTACTGCTCTACGAGTACGGAATATTTAAAGACAATAAAGAGGAAGTAAGTGCAATACCAGAACATACCATTATAAGAAAACGCAATGGAAACTTTGTTATAGAAGCCTTAATTCTAAAAAATGAAGTACAGCCTTCAATAGAAGATGTCATGCTATTCAATGTGAAAGGTAGTATTTGAACATTGCTGGTCTTATCTTAAAAGATTTAATGTCGATTCAACGTCAAATAAAAACATAGACCTTCGTGCTGGAACAAAGCATTTGGGATGCAAATACTTTCCCAATTTCAAAAGGGGACATTATATTTAGCATGAGAGGTTTTTAAAGAATAGAAAAAATTAGGTTGCCGAAAAAGGGCAACCTATTTTTTATCAATTACTACATGGACTAACATATCATTCGCTATATCAATTGTAAATGCCTTACCGAAGCCTACCACGTAGCGCCCTTCCAATGGTGTGAGCTCAAATAGCGAGAAATCAAGTGTACGTAACAGCTCCATCATTTTAGCATTATGCAATTTATTGAAGGCTGCAAATACGTCCTCATATCCTTCATTCCCTAAATGTTTTGGTTTACATTGCCAACGTGCTCGTTCTGCTGCAAATGGATTTGGTGTTACTGCCTCATCTGCCACGCAAAGTACATCTACAAGTTGAGCTTGCTCCATGAGTTGAAAATGCTCTGCGATACGACTAATATAGACGTAAAATTTACCATTCACACGCACAAATGGAGTAGTGCTACTAAAAGGTTTCCCTTCACCATCCACTAGACTTAACACACAGCTTTTTTTTTCTTGAATAAATGTTTCATAGCCTTGCTTTACTTGCTCAATATCAATTTCTTTTTGCATCCTATTTCCTCCTACGCCTTGACAGTACTTTTTAATTGAATCCGTGGAGCACTATCCCATGATACATATTGGATTTCTGCATCCATTCGGTATATATGCTGAATCATCTGTTCGGTCATTACCTCTTCAGGTGTGCCAACTTGGGCGCGGTGACCATCTTTTACAACTACGATTTTATCACTATAGCTAGATGCTTGATTTAAATCATGGAGCACCATCACAACCGTCATACCCATTTCATAATTTAGCTCTCTCACTAATTCTAGAACTTCATGCTGGTGTGCGATATCTAAGTATGTCGTTGGTTCATCCAATAATAAAATTTGCGGTCGCTGCGCTAAAGCCATTGCTATCCAAGCTCGCTGTGCTTCACCTCCCGATAAAGCTGCAATAGGTTTTTCTCTGTAATGTGTGAGATGTGTTTTCTCTAGAGCCCAATCAATAATAGCCTCATCCTCTGCATTTAAGCGCTCAAACCACTTTTTATGTGGATATCGACCATATGCCACTAGGTTTTTAACAGATATATCAGTTGGAGCCTGATTTTTTTGACTCAACATGCACATTTTTCTTGCTATGTCTTTGGACGAGAGTCGACGTATATTTTCGCCATCAAAGATAATTGTTCCTTCATTATAAGGCTGCATACGTGCAATAGCCTTTAAAATAGTAGATTTTCCAGAACCATTGGGTCCGATAATGGATAGCACCTCACCTTTTGCAACTTCAAAAGAAAAATTATGGACAACTTCCTTTTGTTCATAGCGGACAGATAGCTGTTCAATTTTTAACATTAAAACGCCTTCTTTCGCATTAAATATAAGAAGTAAGGCCCACCAATGACAGACATTAGAATACCCGCTGGAATATCGAGTGGCGCAAACAATGTTCGTCCACCAGTATCAGCAATAAGTAACACAATAGCCCCCATTGCCATACTCATGGGTAGTAGATATTTATAATCTGTGCCTACAAGCATTCGAGCCATATGCGGTACGATTAAGCCAATAAAGCCAATCATTCCGACTGCAGCTACCGAGATAGCCGCTAAAAATACTGCTAAAATAGATAACATAATACGAATACGAGTTACATTTTCCCCTAAATTTACTGCCACTTGATCTCCTAAACGTATAATATTTGCCTTGCGTATTGCAAAGATGGACACGATCCAACCTATTATTGCGTGAAAATAAATCATTTGCAGTGATGCATTTCCCTTGGTTGCTAAACTACCATTCATCCATTGCACTGCTGATGGTAGTCGATCACTATAAAGAATCGATAAAAATCCAATAACTCCACCACACAGTGCATTCACTGCAACTCCTGACAAAATAATAGTAATCGGAGTAATGCCTGTTCGTCGCCAGGCAAGTGCATAAATTATAGTTGCAGCAATTAAACCACCAATAAAGGCTGCGGCTGGGATTAGATGAGTGAATTCTGGATTTGCTAATAGAATGATTAAAACAAATGCTGCTGCTCCACTCGTAACACCTGTCAATCCTGGATCAGCTAATGGATTTCCCATTACTGCCTGCAATAATGCACCAGAGATCGCAATATTAGCACCTATTATAAGCGCTAGTAAAACACGTGGAAGACGAATATCCCAAATAATTGTAGTATATATGCCATCACTATCACGACCATTGACAATTGTTGTTAAAATATCTGGGATTGTAATATGTACACTCCCTAGCCCTATCGCAACGATAGCTGCTAACATTGTTAGCACAAAGGTCATGATAATAATGATGTGACTTCTTCTTGTACTTATCATAGGTTTACCTCATTGTTATTTATAGAAATTATCTGCGATTGTCGTAAGTGCTGTCTCAACATTAGAAATGGATGTTACACCGAACGTACTATAATCAAGCATGTGAATCTTGTCATTTTTATAAGCTGAGAGTTGTTTCCACGCACTATTTTTCTCAATCTCTTGTTTGAATTTATCTTCGTTTGCTCCATGGTCGCCTGATGCTAATACGAAAATAATATCTGGATCAGCAACAACAATGTCCTCTAGATTCATTGCTGAATAAGTTGATTCTGCTTTTAACACTGATTTAGCGATATTATCCGCGCCTAAACGCTCAACTAAACTACCTAGATAAGACTTTTCATTCATAACCATAAAGGAATCAGATGTTCCGATAACAAGCATGACAGATGGAAGTTTCTTTCCTTGTGCTTTTGTTTCAAGTTCCTTTTCCTTTGTAACAATATTTTGTAGTACTTTATTCATTTCTTCTTCTTTTCCAAAATATGTACCAAGTACCTTGAAGCTCAATTTCAAGTCATCATATGAATCTGTCGGTAGATAGGCTGTTGGTAAATTCATTCCCTGAAGTGCTTGATCCAGTGAACTTTGTAGAGAAGAAGCCCCAATTATTAAGTCAGTTTGTAAACTTGAAATAATTTCTAAATCAGGTGCCATAGGTGACCCAATTCGTGTAATAGCATCGAAATCTGCTGGAATCGGATTTGTCGATGTTGGAACGCCTACAGGTGTAATATCAAAGAGATGTAGCATCTCTGTTAAAGGAACCGATGTAGTAACGATTTTTTCAGGAACTTTTGCTGGTAAACTAGCTAGTGCTTTTTGAAATGCCTCCTCATTTACACCATCTTCAAATTTCCCCTCTTGTACTTTTGTTGATTCTGATATTTCCTGTTGCTGTGATATCCTGTCTTTTTGTGTCTCCTTATTTTCCTCTTTTTCTTGTTGTGAGCATCCAAATAATGTAAGTGATAATGCTAGAAGCCCTATACCTAACCAATTTTTCATACTAATACTTGCCTCCAATTTAATTGATAATGATTTTCAATATCAATTATACTATCAAACTTTATTGATAATATCAACTTCTAATTGATAATGAGCATTTTCAACTAAAAAAGGAGAACCTCGAAAGCTATCGAGATCTCCTATTATGAAAAAACGATGTCAGTGATAAACATAAGATTTTTCAATTAAAAAAGGAGCACAAACTATAGCAATAGTTTTGTGCTCCTTGTATTTTAAGCTTCCGGGCCAATAATTGAAATAGCTGGCTCAGCTTTCAAGATTTTTGCTATTAAGCGATCAATCGAGTCTATTGATACGGCATCGATGGACGCTAATACTTCGTCTACAGAACGATGTCTGCGATGCACTAACTCACTTGTACCGTTGCGATTCATACGAGCGCCTGTCCCCTCTAGACCGAGTACAAAACTACCCTTCAGCTGCTCCTTCGCATTCATAAGTTCTTCCTCAGTCACGCCACCTGCTACGACATCAAGTAATGTCGCATCAATTGTATGTTGAAGCTGTGATAATTGCTGACGACTTGTACTACCATAAATCGTAAATGCGCCAACATCTGCATAACAGGATTGGTAAGAAAATATTGAATAGGCTAAACCACGTTCTTCGCGTACTTCTTGGAACAGACGAGAGCTCATATTACCACCAATAATATTATTAAGTGCAATAAAGCTATACATATCTGGATCTTTTACACCAATTGCTGGATAAGAAATGGCTAAATGCGCTTGCTCCGTATCGCGAGTTTTTGAAATCTCTCCTGGATAAAAATGAGGATTCATTAGCACAGGCTCAACCACAAGTGGAGATGGCTGATATTGGCCAAATAAATCTTCAATTGTTTGTATAAGCTTTGTAGAGATATTTCCCGCTATTGAAATAACAACTGATTCTGGACCATAATGTTTAGCCATATAGTTACGTATCATATCTGCTGTAAATGTTTTTAAAGTAGTCGCAGTTCCTAGTATTGGACGACCCAGTGCATCGTTTGGATACATGACTTCCCATAGCTTTTCATGAACATCGTCATCAGGTGCGTCTTCACTCATTAGTATTTCCTCTAGTACAACTTGTCTTTCCTTCTCTAACTCTTCCTCTGCAAACGTAGAATTAAAGAACATATCCGCTAATATTGCAACTGCAAGCTCAGCATGATGGTCTAAAACCTTTGCATAATAACAAGTGTTTTCCTTGGATGTAAAAGCATTTAACTCTCCACCAATACGGTCAAATTCTTCTGCAATTTGGCGAGCTGTTCGAGTTTTTGTCCCTTTAAAAAGCATATGTTCGATAAAATGCGTAATCCCATTTTCCTCAGATAGCTCATAACGAGATCCTGCATTAACAAAAATGCCTAGCGCAACGGATCTTACATGATCGATTTGCTCAGACACAATACGCACACCATTCTGACATGTATGTACTTGTACCAAAAAATCTCCCCCAATTTATCTCTGGTTCTATATCAAAGGCATAATGTGGGATCATCACCAAAACGTGTGGTTGATTTCCGTTCCGACTGGGCGCTTTGTAGCTGCCGCTTTGCTTTCGCTACAGAAAACATTTGCCGCTGACGCTTCGCTTTCGCGCAGAGCAGAGCTTCCTGGGGGCGTCCGATGAGCCGCTTCACTCGCGATGCTCGCTCCAGGGTCTCGGGCCAACACGATGTTGGTCACGAAGGCGTTATCACAGGATGTGATGGTTTTAGCCTTCGTTCCTCTATCGCTAATCCCCAACCATTCTCCACTCCAATCAACTTATTTACATAGTATACGTTTTACTAAAAGTCATCCACGACTTTTATGATGAACCATAATGTGAAGCTTCCCCCAAAATATCCCTTATTGAACCAAATTCCTTATACTTGATTTAAAAAAGGCTGCGCATTATACGCAGCCTTTTCTACAATTTATTATTTATCTTGCTCAGCGCGTTCTTTTTCCTCTTGGATCACTACTTTACGAGATAAATTCACACGACCTTGCTTGTCAATTTCAATAACTTTTACAAGTAATTGATCGCCAAGTTTTAAGACATCTTCAACTTGTTTTGTACGTTCCTCTTGAATTTCAGAGATGTGAAGTAAACCATCTTTACCTGGGAATATTTCACAGAACGCACCGAATTTTTCAATACGTTTAACTGTTGATAAGTAATACTCGCCAACTTTTGCTTCACGTACGATGTCTTCGATAATTTGTTTTGCACGAGCGTTCATTTCTTCATCTGCAGAAGAGATGTAAATTGTACCATCTTGCTCTGTATCAATTTTTACGCCAGTTTCTTCAATAATTTTGTTAATTTGTTTACCACCAGGTCCGATGACATCGCGAATTTTATCAGGATTAATCTTCACGATCACAATTTTCGGTGCAAATTTAGATAATTTTTCACGTGGGTCTGCAAGAGTAGCAAGCATTGATTCTAAAATGTGCATACGACCAATTTTAGCTTGTGTTAATGCTTCTTCTAAAATATTGCGTGATAAACCATCAATTTTAATGTCCATTTGAAGTGCTGTTACACCTTTAGCTGTACCTGCAACTTTAAAGTCCATATCTCCAAGGTGGTCTTCCATACCTTGAATATCAGTTAAAATAGAGTAGTGTTCTCCTTTTTTAATAAGACCCATTGCAATACCTGCTACAGGAGCCTTTAATGGAACACCAGCATCCATCATCGCTAACGTTGAAGCACAGATAGAAGCTTGAGATGTAGAACCGTTTGATTCAAGTACTTCCGATACACAACGGATTGTATATGGGAATACAGATTCATCTGGAATAACCGCATCAAGAGCACGTTCTCCTAATGCACCATGACCGATTTCACGACGACCTGGTCCACGAATTGGGCCAGTTTCCCCTACAGAGAATTGTGGGAAGTTATAGTGATGCATAAAGCGTTTTGATTCTTCTACACCTAAACCGTCGATAATTTGTACATCCCCAAGTGCACCTAATGTACAAATAGAAAGGGCCTGTGTTTGTCCACGCGTAAATAATGCTGAACCATGAGTACGTTGCAATAAGCCTGTTTCAGAAGAAAGTGGACGGATTTCGTCTAACTTACGACCATCTGGACGAACTTTATCTTCTGTGATCTGACGACGTACTTCGTCTTTAACCATTTTATCTAGAATTGTATGAACTTGCTTCATTGTTACTTCATCAGCTTCTTGCTCTTCATAAGAAGCAATAACACGATCTTTTACTGCTTTAATAGCCTCATCACGTGCATGTTTTTCAGCTGTTTGAATAGCATCATGCATGTCAGTCTCACAAGTTGCTTTTATATCTGCTTGAATCGCTTCATCAATTTCAAATAATGTTACAGGTAATTTTTCTTTTCCTACTTCTGCAACGATTTGCTCTTGGAGAGCAATAATTTTTTTGATTTCTTCATGACCGAACATAATAGCTTCTAGCATTATTTCTTCCGGTACTTCTAGTGCACCTGCTTCAACCATGTTGATAGCATCCTTGTTACCTGCTACAGATAAATGGACTGTTGATTGATTAGATTGTTCCACTGTTGGGTTCACGATAAATTTACCGTCGATATATCCAACTTGTACACCTGCAATCGGTCCGCCGAATGGAATATCTGAAATAGCTAACGCTAATGATGAACCAACCATTGCAGCCATTTCAGACGTGCAATCTGGATCGTTAGACATGACCATCGAAATCGCTTGTACTTCATTACGGAAACCGTCTGGGAACATCGGACGAATCGGACGGTCGATTAAACGGCTTGCTAGTATTGCTTTTTCAGACGGACGGCCTTCACGTTTAATAAAGCCACCAGGAATTTTACCTGCTGCGTATAAACGTTCTTCATAGTTTACTGTTAATGGGAAGAAATCAAGTGGTTTCGGTGATTTTGACATTGTTGCTGTTGAAAGTACTGATGTATCACCATAGCGTACTAATACGGCCCCATTTGCTTGTTTTGCTAACTGTCCAACTTCGATTACTAGTGGACGGCCAGCCCATTCATAGGAATAGACTTTCTTTTCGTTCATTCAATGAACCCCTCTCTATTATAAAAACACTTACTTCGTCTGTATGTACTAATAGTAAGTGTACCAAAAATGCTTGTTCTATGCTAAATATTTCATTAAATAATCATACATTTAAATTCAGTTATTGCCAATTTATTTAGGATTTATTTCTATACTTGATTGAAACGATGTTTTTTTGCTTGAAATTCATGTCATATATGCTTTTTTTCTCAATCCGTCTTCTTAATGTTTATAAACATAAAGAAAAAGCGGGATTAATCCCGCTTTTCGATCGACAATTAGCGACGTAAGCCTAAACGAGTGATTAGTTCACGGTAACGTTGTACGTCAGTTTCACGAAGATATTTTAATAGGTGACGACGACGACCTACCATTTTAAGAAGACCACGCTCAGAGTGGAAATCTTTTTTGTGTGTACGTAAGTGAGCATTTAGAGCGTTAATTTCCTCTGTTAATACTGCAACTTGTACTTCTGGAGAACCAGTGTCACTTTCGTGAGTACGGTACTCAGCAATTAGTTCGTTTTTACGTTCTTTTGAAATAGCCATTTGTATGGACCTCCTAAATAATTGTTAATCCCCATTAGCACAGTAAACGTTGGAGTCATCGATATACCGAGCTAAGGTTAAGCATATTATGCACTTATGAATGTTACCATAAATCAAAAGGTCTAGCAAGTGTTAACGTAAGCGCCTATTCATAGGCTAAAGCAGATTTAAGCTCATCTCCATAACGTGGGGTTGATTTCCGTTCCGACTGAGCGCTTTGTCGCTGACGCTTCGCTTTCGCGCAGATAAAACATTTGTCGCTGACGCTTCGCTTTCGCACAGAGCAAAGCTTCCTGGGGGCGTCCGATGAGCCGCTGATCCCCAAGGAGTCGCCCAGTCTCCACTCCAATCAACTCATGGTGTACGCTTTAACCTTTGGTAATAGTTGCAAAATATTTAATTGCTTCCTGTTTATCATTTTGGATTTGTGCTTTCAAAGCTTCGATCCCATCGAATTTTCGTTCACTTCTTATACGTTTATACCAAGCGACATGCACTTCTTCACCGTAGATATTTTTTTCGAAGTTTAATATATGGACTTCGATGGATAATTGCTTGTCATTTGGATCTTTAAATGTTGGTTTATAGCCTACATTACATACACCATCATACCAGTTATTTTGTACAAGTAATCGAACCGCATACACACCGCTTGCTGGAATATAAGTCCCCTCTAACGCTTGGACATTAGCAGTTGGGAAACCTATTGTGCGTCCTCTTTTATCACCATGTACAACGATACCCGTAATTTCAAATGGTCGTCCTAGGAGCAATCTTGCTGCTTCCATATCTCCCTCTTGCAATAGCTTTCGGATACGTGTAGAGCTAATTTTTTCGATATCGTCAGTTTTCTTTTCAACAACCGTTACGCCGTAATCTCCATTACTCAATGCACGCATATCTTCCATTTTACCTTTACCGAATGCACCAAAAGAATAGTCAAAGCCAGCTGTAACATGTTGAATATTCAACCCACGAATAAATGTATCAATAAATGCATCAGGTGAAAGCTTTGCAAAATCAGATGTGAAATGGACAACAAATGCTGTATCAACACCTTGTTCTTCAAAAAGTTGCAATTTTTGCTGTAATAACGTTATATAAAATACTTTTTCGTTACGTCCGCCAAGCACTAAAGAAGGATGTGGATCGAATGTCATAACAGCCGTTGGAATTTGACGTTTGTCTCCTTCTTCCTTCGCTGCCTTAATTACTTCCTGATGCCCTCTATGTACACCATCAAAAAAACCAAGTGCCAATGAATATGCTTGCATGCTTTCTCGTTGCTGTAGCTGGTGTGGGTATTTTAAATGAATGACCTCCATACAAAAAATCCTCCTACTCTATCGTCGGAAACATCTTATGTGGCTTCATAAACCCTTCCTTTGTAGGATGGGCTTGATAGACCGCAATTGCTTTCCCATTGATTCCAAAAACAATTTTATCATGTATCTTTAATAATGCATCTGCGGGAAGCACTTGTCCATTGAAAATTTCTTTTTCATTAGCAGAAGTTATTTCAATAAATGGATAATCTGTTAATGCATACTCAACTGGTAAAATGCATGTATCAATTTGTTCAGCTTCCATCAGTTCAGCAACTTGTGCCAACGTAAAGCAATTCTCTTGCGTAAATGTACCTGAGGCTGTACGTACGAGCTCTTTCATATGTGCTGGATAGCCAAGTGCCGCTCCGATTTGCACAGCTAGTGTTCGAATATACGTCCCTTTACTACACTCTATACGTACTGGGAATGTAATTTCTTCCCCTTCATATATTTCTACATCATCTAGTAGTTCTAATGCATAAATAGTAACTTGTCGTGTAGGTCTTTCGACAATTTCGCCTTTTCGGGCATATTCATAGAGACGTTTACCATTTACTTTGACAGCTGAAAACATCGGTGGCGTTTGTTGAATCACACCTGTTAGCGAAGCTAAAACTTCTTGTAATTGAGTACGTGTGAACTTTTTATTCATACTATTTTGCTCAACCGTCTCTCCTTCTGCATCTTCAGTTGTCGTTGTACGACCAATTGAAATAACGGCTTCATAGGTTTTTCCTGCATCCGTTAAATATTCTGCGATGCGTGTTGCTTGACCGATACAAATCGGGAGAACTCCCTCAACACCTGGATCAAGTGTGCCTGTATGTCCAACTTTTTTGGTGCGTAAAATTTTTCGTAATTTAAAGACGCAATCATGACTTGTCATGCCGCGTTCCTTCCAAAGCGGTAAAATACCGTTCATACATTTCCTCCTAAAATCAATTCATTTTTAGCCTATTTTAATTGTCCGTTACTTTTTAAATGCCTTGTTATTTTTCAAATCAATATAAAAAGCCTGCCTGCATGAACATGCATATGGCAGACTTTTTTAAGTTAAGCTTATTCTTCGTGTAAACCACGTAGCAATGTATCAATACGGTTCCCATATTCAATAGATGAATCGAATTCAAAAATTAGTTCTGGTGTACGACGTAAACGGATTCGTGAACCGATTTCTGAGCGAATGAAACCAGCAGCCTTTAATAAAGCTTTTAGTGTTTCCTCTTTTTCACGTTCATTGCCTAGAGTTGTAATATAAATTGTCGCTTGCTGTAAATCACCTGTCACCTCAACACCAGTAACAGTAACGAAACCAACACGCGGATCTTTTATTTTACGTCCAATAATATCACCAAGCTCTTTTTTCATTTGCTCAGCGACACGGTTTGAGCGTAGAGACATAGTTTGTCACCTCAATTTCGATGTACAGAAAGTTGTGTCCTCACTTGCACCTATATTTACATGCAAGGGTGGTAAACCATACAACACAACTTCTAATGTTACTTATAAATAGTCTCGCCACACATTTAGCTGTTCCCAAGATGGATTTGACTGTAAGTAGTGAAGCGCGTGATTAATCTCACGCTCGGCTGCTTCTTTTGAAGAAGAAACAGCAACAAGCGCTAATTTCGTGCGTTGCCATACATTTTGATGGTCAATTTCCGCAATGGATACATTAAATTTTTGTTTCGTGCGGGTAATCATACGCTGTAAGACAGCACGTTTTTCCTTCAACGAATGGGCAGTTTGAATAATAAATTCAACCTCTGCATAAACAATCATTAAGCACGTTTAACTTCTTCCATAATATAGGCTTCAATAATGTCGCCTTCTTTAATATCGTTGAAGTTTGTAATTGTAATACCACATTCGTAACCTCTGGCAACTTCTTTTACTTCATCTTTGAAACGTTTAAGTGTATCTAATTCACCTTCAAAAATTACTACGTTATCGCGAATCACACGTACGCCTGAATCACGAGTTACTTTACCTTCTGTTACGTATGAACCAGCAATTGTACCAACTTTTGATACTTTAATTGTTTGTCGAACTTCTGCTTGACCAATAATTTTTTCTTCGAATTCTGGATCAAGCATACCTTTCATTGCTTGTTCAATTTCTTCGATTACTTTATAGATAATGCGGTGTAGACGAATATCTACGCCCTCTTCTTCTGCTGCACGTTTTGCATTGACATCTGGACGAACGTTGAAGCCGATAACAATTGCATTTGAAGCCGCAGCAAGAGAAATATCTGATTCTGTAATCGCTCCAGCACCAGTGTGAATAATTTTCACGTTTACGCCTTCAACATCAATTTTCATTAATGATGCAGCCATAGCTTCTACAGTACCTTGAACGTCAGCCTTAACAATTAAGTTAAGCTCTTTCATTTCGCCTTGACTCATTTGTTCGAATAAGTTATCAAGCGTTACGCGTTGTTTTTCTGAACGTTGTGCTTGAATCGCTGACATTGCACGAGTTTCTCCAACTTGACGTGCTGTTTTTTCGTCTTCAAAGACAACGAAACGGTCGCCAGCTTGTGGTACATCATTTAAACCTGTGATTTCTACTGGCGTTGATGGTCCAGCTTCTTTCCCACGACGGCCTTTGTCATTCACCATAGCACGTACACGACCATAAGTATGGCCAACAACAATTGGGTCCCCAACTTTTAATGTTCCATCTTGTACTAAAAGCGTTGCTACAGAGCCTCGACCTTTATCTAGCTGTGCTTCAATTACTGTACCAAGTGCTAAGCGATTAGGGTTCGCTTTTAGTTCCCCAACTTCAGCGACAAGTAAAATCATTTCAAGTAATGTGTCAATGCCTTCGCCTTTTAATGCAGAGATTGGTACGAAAATAGTTTCGCCGCCCCAAGCTTCAGGAACTAGGCCATGCTCTGTTAACTCTTGCATCACACGGTCTGGATTAGCTGAAGGTTTATCCATCTTGTTAACTGCAACAATAATTGGTACTTCTGCTGCTTTTGCGTGGTTAATTGCTTCTACTGTTTGTGGCATAACGCCATCATCCGCAGCTACCACTAAAATCGTTAAGTCCGTTATTTTCGCACCGCGCGCGCGCATAGTTGTAAACGCAGCGTGTCCTGGTGTATCAAGGAAAGTAATTTTTTTGTCGCCTTCAGTTACTTGATACGCACCGATATGCTGAGTGATACCTCCAGCCTCTCCAGCGGTAACTTTAGTATTACGAATAGAGTCTAACAATGTAGTTTTACCATGGTCAACGTGTCCCATAATTGTCACTACAGGAGGACGTTCTGATAAGTTCTCCTCGTTAACTTCTTCTGTTTGTTCGAAGTGTGTTTCTAAATCCGTAATATCTACACGAATTTCTTCTTCAACTTCTACACCATAGTCTGCGCAAATTAATTCAATTGCATCCTTATCTAATTCTTGGTTAATTGTTGCCATTACACCAAGCATAAATAATTTTTTAATAACTTCTGATGGTTCACGGTGTAATTTTTTAGCTAATTCTGCTACAGAAAGTGATTCAACAAAAGTAATTTTTTCTGGTAATTCCTTTTGTTTCATTGGCTGACTTGGTTGGTGTGTTTTTGGATGGCGACGTTTTCCGCCATGGATTCCTGGTCTTGGACGTTGGTTGTAACCTCCGCCACCTCTGCGATTATTATTATTATTATTATTGTTATTATTTGTCATATTTCGATTTTGACTACCTTTTGTATTCTTAGATTTTTCGTTAGACGAATTTGAGTTTTGACGCGTTTGTTGCTGATTACTTGTTTTAGGCTTAGAAGTAGCAGATTGTTGCTTTTGCCCTTCTTGCTTTTTTACCGGTTGCTGTTGTTTTTGCGATACATTTTGAGTAGGTTGCTTCACATCTTTAATATTTTTAAATGTTTGGTTTAACTTTGTCACTATGTCTTTTTCTAACATTGACATATGATTTGTTACGCTCACATTTAATTTATTTAGTGCTTCAATAACCTCTTTACTCGTTTTATTCACTTGTTTCGCATATTCATGAACTCTGATTTTGGTCATCTGCTCACCCCCGATTATTTTTCGTTGAGTAGACTAGACAATTTGCTTGCAAAACCTTTATCGGTAATAGCTAAAGCCACTCGGGCCTCTTTACCTGTAGCATGTCCTAGATCATAACGATCACCAATTACATGATACTCAACGTTGTAGTACGTGCATTTATCTTGAATTTTTTTGCTAGAGTTTTTAGAAGCATCGTTTGCAAGCAGTACTAGCTTAGCATTACCATTGCGAACTTCCTTTACTACTAACTCTTCCCCTGAAATGACTTTACGGGCTCTTGCCGCTATTCCAAGCAAATTATGCACTGCTTGATTGATCATAGTATAGACTCCCTACGAATCAACAATATAAGTTCATCGTAGATTTCTTCAGGGATTTTCACATCAAGTTGATGCCCTAAAACATTTTTCTTTCGGGCGATTTCAATCGCTTCCTCCGATTTAGAGACATAGGCACCACGTCCAGGTTTTTTCCCGGAGACATCTACACTTACCTCGCCCTCTTTCGAACGAACGACACGAATCATTTCTTTCTTTTGTAGCATTTCTCCAGTAGCTACACATTTTCGAAGAGGTACTTTTTTATTAATAGCCATAAGAATCACCTTTCCTCTCTGAAGCTTGTCGTAAGAGGTGGACTAGCCATGCACTACATTGGTTATATACTTGCATTTTAATTTATTACCGTAATATTTTCCATTGTAGGCTCTGCCATTATTCAGTCGGCGCAGCCCAACGCCTACTGAATAATGGTAGTTAACCAGTCACACGGGCTTTCTTACTTATTCTTCGTCGTCTTGATATAAGTCAACTGCCACATCATCAAAATCACTTTCTTCATCCTCAGCAGGTATGAAAGTGCTTGTAGCAGATGGATAAATACCTAACTCACGAGCATCTGTTTCACTCTTAATATCAATTTTCCAGCCAGTTAGCTTGGCAGCTAAACGAGCATTTTGACCACGTTTACCAATTGCTAGTGATAATTGATAGTCTGGAACAACAACTGTAGTAGATTTTTCTTCTTCATTTACTTGAACATCTAAAACCTTTGATGGGCTGAGAGCATTTGCTACAAACACAACTGGATCTTCTGACCATTCAACGATATCGATTTTTTCGCCGTTCAATTCATTTACAATTGTTTGCACACGAGCGCCTTTTGCCCCTACACATGAACCTACTGGATCTACCTCTTCGTTATGTGCATAAACAGAGATCTTAGAACGGTCCCCTGCTTCACGAGCGATTGATTTAATTTCTACGATACCTTCGTAGATTTCAGGTACTTCCATTTCAAATAAGCGGCGTAATAAACCAGGATGTGTACGTGAAACAATTACTTGTGGTCCGCGTGTTGTACGTTCAACTTTTGTAATATAGACCTTAATGCGATCGTGTGGATGATATGTTTCACCTTGAATTTGTTCGTTTTGTGGTAATGCAGCCTCTACTTTTCCTAAACCTACGTAAATATTACGAGCATCTAGACGCTCAACTACACCAGTTACGATATCATCTTCACGGTCCACATATTGCTCGTAAATTAGGCCACGTTCTGCTTCGCGCACACGTTGTGTAACAACTTGTTTCGCTGTCTGTGCAGCAATACGACCAAAGTTTCGAGGTGTCACTTCCTGCTCCACGATATCTTCTAATTGATATGCAGGGTTGATTGCCTTGGCATCTTCTACAGAGATTTGTAAGCGTTCATCTTCTACTTCTTCAACAACATCTTTACGTGAAAAGACACGAATAGAGCCCTTATCTAAATTTAAGTCCACACGAACATTTTGTGCTTGATTGAAGTTGCGTTTGTAAGCTGTAACTAATGCCGCTTCTATTGCTTCAATTAACACATCTCTTGAAATTCCTTTTTGTTCTTCTAGCGCATTTAGCGCATCTAACAAATCACTACTCATTTTTGTTTTCACTCCTAAATATGCAATATGCTTAAAAATCGATGGCAAGTCGTGCCAATGCGATTTTTTCTTGTTCAATCGTTATTGTAATTTTACGCGTTTTAATGCGTACTTCCATCACTAATGTATGTTCATCATATGACGTTAAGTAGCCTTGGAATTCCTTCATGTCCTTGATGGACTCATAGGTTTTAACATAAATAAATTTGCCAATCGCTTTTTCAAAATCAGTATCTTTTTTTAATGGACGTTCTGCTCCAGGTGAAGAAACTTCTAAATAATAGTTTTGTGTAATTGGATCATTTTCATCCAATAGCAAACTTAGTCGTTCACTAACTTGAGCACATTGTTCAATGTCAATTCCACCCTCAGGTGTATCCACATAAACACGTAAAAACCAGTTACGTCCTTCTTTTACGAACTCGACATCTACAAGCTCAAGATTCAACTCTTCAACAATCGGTTTAGCGAGCTCTTCAATTAAAGATGGTACTTTGCTCATTGTTTCCTCCTGTATCTATCAAAATCTGGCGTAATAAAACAGAAATTCCACCAGTAGCTTTGGTGAAATTTAACGGTCTTACCTGCTGTTAGTCAAAATTTGTTTTGCTACGGTATAACAACAGAAAAGAGCGGGAAGGTCCCACTCTTTTGCTGGAAAAATATCAACAAATTATTACCATAAGGATAGCATAGTTTACAGCACAATGCAAATTTCCTTTTTCTAGACATCTAATCTATTATGAATCGGCATAATTACGTCCGGAATCGGCTTTGGGCTTAGGCCTGCAGATGTTTTTTGCGCGAAAGCGCAGCGACAGCAGCAGATGTTTTTTATGCGAAAGCGCAGTGCTAACGTAGCGACAGCAACAACATGAGGGCCGACACGATGTCGGTCATTTCGGTAATGCCACAGGACGTGGCGTTTTTACCGATACAGGTCAGTCTCACCACCGATAGAGGCGGGAGACTTCTGACGCTTCGCTTTCGCTACAGAAAACATTTCTTGAAAGAAGTTATAGATAGCCCTAATTGTGTCTGGAAATTGAGATTTGTGCTTTATTTTTATGCTCATCATCATAACGTGGGGTTGATTTCCGTTCCGACTGGGCGCTTTCCCAGAGTCGCCCAGGATTACCTTTAATCAACTATATACATGGTATACATTTTAACAAATTGTCATCCCCAACTTTATAAGCCTTAATTTGAACATAATGCAGAGAAGTTATTCCTGACTACTCCCACTGCTAAAGCAGTGGGGTTCTTATGTACTTAAGAGAAGCGTTACAAAGCTCTCCACAGATGGTGTTGCCATGTCCTGTGTACAACATCTTTGATTTA
>NZ_JBHZDH010000036.1:0-53494 GCF_042755925.1 Lysinibacillus sp. NPDC059133
ACTGGAATGGCGAATTAGGGTGAAAGAAATCCTGATGTTTCATTGGGACATAAATCATTCAACGACTGTATAATTTTGGTTAATCAACACGTGTGTTATTTTATGAATGAACCGAGCTAATAAAGATGGCGTTAGTTCATTTATAAGTTGATTTGGGTTAAGTTGCTGTAGAATATGAGCTTTTAGTTCTGCAACATTTTCCTCCTCTTACAGAGTGGTGTAGCTTTGTAATAAAGATTGATTATTTATAATAAAGATCGATAATTTGTAATAGATTGATTAAAATCATCTCTCCTCTGTATATTTCTTAGAGGTTAGATGATTTTTATTGGATATTTATGTTAATTTAATAGTAAAGATTGTGAAAAAATGTACTTAAACTCCCATGAAAGAACTTAATCATCTTTCATTTTCTGTGGTGAAGTGCTGATTTTTGTGCTTCATGGATGGCTAACGGGGCAGGATAGTTGAAGAGTGTTGTTTAAATTGTGTTTAACAATCGGGCATATTGAGAGTGACAAGAAAACAGAATGAGTGACGCAAGGAATAAATGTTATTTACATTTTGCTGAGGGGGTACTTATGAAAATTCACTATTATTTAGGTTGGTTTGATAATTTTTTTCCAGAAGATCTGGGTAGGGTGTTACAGGAGGATATAACTGATAGAAAATCGCTGGCTATGATTAGCTCGAATCCTTCTATTTATGAAGATGATGGCGCTACTGAACGCTCGTGGCTCGATCAGGCTGGTATTATGTTTGATGAGTATCATTTAATTAATTACCGCGTACAGAAGGAAGATGCCCAAACGATAATTCAAAATGCTTCCGTCATTTTCTTGTTGGGTGGTAATATTCTTAATCAAAATGGTTTTTTGATGGAATATGAATTATCGGATTCGATTAAAAAAAGCAACGCCGTTGTAATGGGAGCAAGCGCTGGAGCAATCAACATGTCCGCTAAATGGTTATGCTCGAAAAACTTTGGAGATGAAGTTGAAATGAGCTCTGTTTACGACGGAATCGGTCTTGACAATTTTTCCGTCCTGTCTCATTTTGATCTTGAAAATAACATGGCACTGGTTCAAAGCGAACTATCTCCCCTATCGGAAGAAATAAATATTTATGCGTCGAACAAAGATTGCGCTGTACGTGTAAAAGGAGACAAAATCGACGTTTTTGGCAATGTTTATTTAATTTCCAACTCAAAGATTCAGAAATTGGATGAGACGCTCTAGTTGTAGCAAAACGCTATGGCTTAATTGAATTAATTTCTTTATGCACCGTCTCTATTTTAAATTAAGTGAAGGAGAACTGGCGAGTGTTGAATATGCGTCTATTTTTTCTACTTCAACTCCCATGAAAGAACTTAATCATCTTTCATTTTCTGTGGTGAAGAGCTGATTTTTGCGCTTCATGGATGGCTAACGGGGTGCTTTAATTGAAGATCATTGAGTTACATATGCAGCTCTTTTTTTCTTATTGAACTAACGGCGCAGTTTAGTTCAAGAAGGAATACCATAAAACTTCTTTAATGTTAATATTAGTTTAGGTATATTTTTACATAAAACAAGGGGGATTAATATGTATAGTGACAAAAATAATAATGAAAGTAATGAACTCTACAGTTATAAAACCTACAATATTTTTGCGTATATTATCGGTATTTTATTATCACCATTATTAGGGGTGATTATGGGAATTGTTGGTGTAACACAGCGTAAGAAATATGCGTGGAGTATTATTATCGTTGCTATTCTCGGTTGGATTCTGAATGTTTTCTTGATTAATAATTCTCTACAAATTCATTTTTTTGAAATGGGGTTGAATAAACATTAGGCGGAATTTTCAAAGATTCAAAACAACTTTTAGAAAAAGAAGTCTATGAACAAATTGGTCGGACGCCCCGACTAAAGGACATAGAATTGAACTAACGAGTGCTTTAATTGAAGATTCGCATCCCGAAATAATCAATCTTTATTATAAAAACCAAACTAGATAAATAAAGAAACCAACTGTTTGATCAAACTTTGTTTCAAAACAGTTGGTTTCTTTCTGTATAAAATCAGCGTTTGTAACTTACTTTTAATCGAACTTTATTCAAAAGCTACAAGTGGATCCTTTCTACCGATGAATGGGATGATAGACTATTCCGCGAGTTTATTGCTGGAAGACATTCTTTTGAAGTAATAAATATTTCTGAAGCAATAGAAAATCATGAAAATCTTAAAACAGAAATGGAACCATATTTACACCATAGATTAAGCAGAATTAGACAATGGGCAGAATATGAAATTAAACAATCAGAGGGGATAAAGAAAGATGAACAAATTAGAAGGGCTAGGGAAGAAAGAGAGTATTAATTTAAATATAATTTTTAAAAATGTAAAGTGATTCTACTACATCATATTAATTTTCCGTTCACCCTCAGCACTCGCCGCATTGTGAGGCAGTTGCATGGTTGGAGTTATCGGGCACATATGTAATTCGTAAACAATTCTGATAATTTAAAAGCTATACTATATAACTTGAAAAAGTAGACATTTTCAATACAGACCCTGATTTTCTTGCAAATAACTTTTGCGAAATTGGGGTCTTTTTATATGGAACTTAATTGGAAAACATCTAATGCTCAGCATATATGATGGAAATTAAGTGGCTATTTATAGGGGCTTTCCAGAAGTTTCGTGACTTTTTATGAGGTCTTTATTTCAAGGGGATTTAGAGAATAATTTTTTATTTTACCTCATGATAAAATATGTTGTCAATAATAAATTTGTGAATTTATTAAAAAATGTTATAATAGTCTTATAATTGTTTTTTAAAATCGTATTTCGAATTCCGCTGTCCTTTTTTGCAGATAGAATTTGGATACGTTTTTTAATATCCTTTTTTAAGCCGAAGAAAAAAATTAAAACAGTTATGTGAGCTTTTAAGGTAGTTAGTTGAATTAAATTATTAATTTACTATCTAATAGTAACCGAGTTTTTATTCCATAAGGAGGACTAGAATAATGAATCTAATCAATAAGAAAGTTACACATAAGCGTTTTGGCATGGGCAGTATAGTTAAACATAATGAGTCTATTATTGAAATACATTTCGCATCGGAAAATAAAATGTTTGTTTTCCCCGATGTATTTGGAAAGCACCTAAAACTACATGATAAAAGTGATGCTAATTCACTTGAAAAAATAATACAAAAAAAGGAAATGGAACGAAAGGAGGAAGAAAGGAAGAAGGAAGAGGAAAAAAAACTACAACGAAAAAACCAGAAACTTCGCATAGAACACGAAAAGCTTATGAAACATCATAAACTTCATCCAGAATCACAAATGGTTTTTAGGTGTGATACAGAAGAACAAAATAGTTCTTTTTCAGAGTGGAAGGTTTTTTCAGGCGCAATAAAAAGTGGTAATAACAAGGGGAAGCCAAACAAACCTATCCGCATGCACCAAAATAGCGCCGTCCTGTTAACAGCAATAGATTCCGGCATGCCTGAAAAAGACAGACGTATCTTAGGTGTCTATATGGTGAATGAAGATTTTATCGGTAAGCTGTGTGAAGATGGAAATATTCCTGCCCATTCAAAATACAGACTCCAACTTACAGAACAGGAATCGGATCAGCTACTTTTATGGGAATATTATGTAGATAAAAAATCCCCTGACAAAATGACATGGAATACAGGTAAATACCGTTATTTTGATAATTTATGGATGGCTCAAATTTTACTTGATATAGTTTCGTTGAAAAGTGACCCAACAGAACGAGAGCTAGCACAACAATTTTTTAAACATTTTTGTAAAATGAATCAGATAACAGCTCAAGATTTACCAAAGCCTAATGGCGCATTAATGCGTATTTAGACGTTAGCCCAAAGATAATAAGAATGACAGGGGACTGACATATTTTTATATCTATTACTAATGCCGAACAGTGCATGGCTCTGTTTGCTAATAAACGTATAAACATTTATCAAAAACGAATTCTTATTAAAGGGATTCGTTCTTTTTGTATTATAAAAATGAATAAAGATATTTTATGTTGAATTTATTGAGCTAACGAATTGGGACTGTAAAAGAAGGGAGTAAAGTGATATGAACGAATTATGGGAAAGGGACTAGTATTATGCATAATAAAATGAAAACTCATTTGAAATAACATACTGGAAATTAGAGTACTTTAGAATAAGCAACAACCAAATATGATGAAGAAAATTAGGCTCGATTCCACTGATTTGGAGTCGAGCAAATATAACTAATCCAGCCAACATCTCTGTGTTGCCACATACACTCACCACATGTAGAGTGTGTCTCGCAACTCATTTTAAAAGAAGGCAACTAACCATGGTTAGTTGCCCTGCTATAAAGTGTTTCGTTTTACCACAAACCTCCCCTAACCATACCCCACATCCTTCTTCGATGAGCTGTGTTTTGAGGATCAACTCCACAATTCATAAGCCAGTGTGCTGCATGATCTCTCTGAGCTTTTGTTACAGGTACTCCACAGCAATCAGATAGACGATCAACAAGACCGTATGCACCTGCGGGACTTCTTAACTGACGATGGTTGCATGATCTAAGAACTCCACATACACGACCGAAACATTGGGGGTTTCTAATTCTTTGTCGGAAAACACGCATTAAACTAGGATCAATATTGGACATTGACATAACCTCCTTTCAAATAAAAGTAAATTACAGAAATAAAGATAGGAACAATATAGTATATGAGATGAAAAAGGAGGGGGATAGATAGATTAACTATTTTTTAAAAAAAATCCAATAATGAACTAATTGTATTTTTTTAAGTAATGGCTCAATGTAACCAAAGGCCATACGTATTGATAGCTGTGATAGTGTATATAAAAGTGTCCTGGTAAACCTGCACCTGTAGGATAAGTGGTCCGACTAGTTTCTGTATTTTGCCATTCTAAAATTCTTATAATTCCTTCTATGATTTCTTTTGTAGGAAACTCAGAGATAGAAATTAATGCATCAACCGCCCAACAAGTTTGCACTAGTGTAGAGTAGGGTAAAGGAATATATTCTCTATGAAAATCACTCTGGCATGATTCACCCCAGCCTCCGTCAGATTGTCTTATATTTAACAACCAATCTCTTGCTTTCTGAATAGTTGGATGATCAGATGAAATCCCAACTGCCTTTAAGCCTGTGACAGCGGCCCATGTACCATAAATGTAAGATATCCCCCAACGTCCGTACCATGAACCATCATTAGTTTGATTTTTTATTAGCCATTTTACACTGTTCATTACACGAGGATGCTGCATAGTCAAATTTAAATGATTCCCTAGAAATTCCAATGTTCTGCCGGTGATATCAGCAGCAGAAGGATCTATAGCAGTGTCTTCAAAACTTTGTATGGGGAAAAGCCATTTAATGTATGAAGGACTATTTTTTTTAAATGCTCCCCAGCCGCCGTCATTGTTTTGCATGGTTAATAACCAATCAACTCCCGAATTCCAGGCCATACGAAATTCAGAATCACTACATGTAAAATTAGATAGTGCCCTTAATGCCGCTTGTGTATCATCAACATCAGGATTAATGGAGTTGCTTTCTGAAAAACCCCATCCTTTATTAGAGTGTTTGTGTTGTAATTCCATTAAGAAGTTCGAAGCTAATTGGATAGCTGGATCCTTAATGGTAAGACCCGATTCTTGTAAGGAATAAGAAATTAGCGCAGTGTCCCAAACAGTCGAAGGAGAGTTTTGAATATGAAAAACATCTCCTTTTTCGTATAAAAAAGATCTAATACCTCCAATAGCATTTTTAATAAAAGGAGAAGATTTTTTATAACCTAGAGAAAGTAGTGCATAAATCATAAGAAATGTAGAACTTGCGTAACTATATAATGTCCCATCCTTTTCAATGCAATTCAATATATGTTGTTCAGCTTTTAGCCTCGTAGATTCTTTATAAGTAGGCAATATCTTTTTAAATAAACTAAACCATCTTTTTTCCTTTTTAAGTGAATTATATTTCTTTTGAGATAAAAATAAATGCTGTAAATCAGGCGTCCATTTATTAGTAACTACAAATTTATCGTGTCCTAATATTAAGATAGGAAGAAAATGTGCTTGTACGTATGAGCTAAAATGAAAAAAATTAAATGTTAGAAACTTTGGTATATTCATGATGCTAAGTGGGATAGGAAATAGTCTTGGCCAAGGGTATAAGTTGGTAATAGCTAGTAAACACTTCGTAGAAATATGACTTTTTTCAAGTCCTCCATTCTCCACAATAAATTGTTCACTTAATTTCATCGACGGATCATCTTTATTCAAATGTCCAGAAAATAAAAGAGCTGTATATGCTTCAATTGTTGCAGATAAATTTCCTTTTTCATCATCATAAAGCTTCCAAGCACCGTTATTTTGTTGTTGCTGAAGTAGACGTGTAACAAGTTTCTTTATAAGATTCTCATCATCATAATCTAATACTCTTAACATGATAATCATATTTGCATCGGTCGTTGGTCCATTTTCAAAACAATATCTCCACGAGCCATCATTATATTGGTCGTGCTTCAGATTTTTAATAATTTGTTGTATTTTTTGGTTAATATCATCTATTAGATTCATTTAAGTTTTTACAACCTCTCCTGTTGTATTTGTAAAAATGAATTGCAATTAAGATATCTTATGATGAGAGTTATAAAGATAAATAGACAGGTGCGGAGAATTGGAGAGGGGGAGAGTTGAAATTACATAAATTACCCCAAATTCTATATTTAATGAAATTAGCTCATATAAACTAATAATCTATCTTATCCATAACGGAGGTGGCATTTTAGTTGAAATGAGTGACTCTTTAAACATATGTAGATGGTAAAGAAGTATTTAGCGAAAATGTTATTAATGCAGTTAATAATACTTTTGACAAAGGAGACGTCATCTGGTTTGTTGTTTCACCTTTTGAAACGAATTCAACTGTTGAATTAGCGTTATCATTGATCCGTTCTGTGGTGTTAATAGGTTCATTTGCCTTCTTCTTCTTAAATTAGGGTTATTGGCATTGAAAGTTGTATCAGGTGCAAAACGGCAGGAATATTTTAAAAAAGGTGCTTCTTCTATAAACAGTTAATTAAAAAAATATGCTTTTTATTATGAGTAGAATTTTCTGTCTGTTTAGAAAAGGGAAGAAGTGCTGAATTAAGGTATTAGGAAAATTATTAAAATCGTATAAAGGGGTCGAATAAATGAAATACATTGAATCCGAAAAGGTCACTGAAGAAGAAAAAGAACATATTTTTCAAGAATTATTAAAATACAATCTTGATAACATTGAAGATAAGGTAGTAAAAGATATTGGTCTTTTTGTAGAAGATGAAGAAGGAAATAGAGTTGCGGGGTTGATTGGTGATACGGAAATTGGTTAGAAGTAGAGTATTTATGGGTAAGTGAAAAACTTCGTGGACAGCATATTGGTATATGCGTAAAGTTGAGAAGATTGCTATTAATAGAGGATGCAAGTTTGCCTCCCTAAATACTTTTAGTTTTCAAGCCCCTGATTTTTACGTGAAGCTGGGCTATAAAGAAGAGTTTGTACTCAATGATTATCCGCTAACGGGTAAGCGATACTATTACACAAAAAAACTTTAAGATTCAATTGTTAATGAGACCGCTGAATATGGTTAGCTTATTACAGTACGGAGAAATTTAAGTAGAGGACTATTCTCGACTTTTCAACAATCGAAACAATATTCATCACACATCAATCTAAGGGCTTGTGAGTGAAATTCTATTATTAATATATTCCGAAGAAGGTACCGGTTTTGATGAAAAAAATAAGAGGTTTTGTGATATGAAATGTGAAAATTAAAATACTCGGTTCTATAGAGAAACCGAGTATTCCATATAAACCCGCAATAAACCCGCAATAAACCCACAATAAACCCACCAACATCCTATGTGTTGCCACAAACACTCCGCACATGCTGAGTGTTGAAACAAAAGAAGCAGGTTAAAATACTTTTCATCTGTATTGCCTATCAAATGATTTTATACAAATTTTACAAACCCTAGGTAAAGTCTTTTTACTGCATTTCCTGTCCGGCCACTGGTATCTTTAGAAGCTTTTTAGTCAAGATAAGAAATACTTGAAAGCCCATAAATCCTTATAATCAAGGTTTATGGGCTTTCTCTTTTTTTGAGAAAACGAAAAGAATTGAATTCATTTTATACAAATTTTACAAAGAGGGGCCGTCTTTTTTCTTGTAGGGATAGTTTTATATCTATTGGTTGCTATTGGCATAAAGCGTTAATCATCCTATTCTTAATACTTTAAGACTTTTATAGTAAAAAAGAATTATTTTATTAAGAACAAATTTCAACTTTTATTGTATAATTAATGGGATATATTAACTTTTATTATTCGTACTAAGATCAGAGGTATCTTACAATGATTTAATTATATTTTTGTACATATATTTAATAGCATTACTTCGAACGTTTATTCTTATTTATGGTATTTGTTATTGTGAAAATTTAACGGACTTTAGGAGGAATGTTTATGGCTGATTGTAGAACACAATTCAATAAGTTTCACGAGAATATAAAACTTAAAGAAGAAAATGAGATTTTACAGCAAACAGATTATGAATCCCGCGTATTTAACCAGGGTTCTTATGCTATGCATACCGGAAGTCTTTTTCTAGGAGAATTACGATGAAATTAGATTGTTTAATTGTTGATGATGAGATCGCTTTAGCTGAAACAACTTGTGAATATTTTAATATGTTCGAAGTCAAAACGGCTTTTGCGGCAAGTGCAGAAGAGTGCGAGTTATTTTTGGAAGAACATGAACCATCATTGATTCTTCTAGATATCAATCTCGGTAGTGAATCGGGGTTTGATTTATGTAAAAAATTGCGTAAAACTACGCAGATTCCGATTTTATTTATAAGTGCTCGTTCCAGCGATGACGACGTTCTAATCGCACTTAACATAGGTGGGGACGATTACATTCAAAAACCATATACACTAAGCATATTATTAGCAAAAGTAAAAGCAGTACTCAAAAGATATGGCAGTGGTTCTAACCAACAAATGGTTTTAGAGTTTGGTCAAATCCAAATTGATACAAAACTTCATCGTATTCGAGTAAAGGGTATTGATATTCAGCTAAAAACGATGGAATATAAGCTTCTGTATTATTTGGTGAATAATAAAAACCGTATCATTACTAAAGATGAATTGTTTCAAAATGTATGGGGAGATTCTTTTGTAGGGGATGGGACACTAAATGTACATATTCGGCATTTACGCGAGAAAATTGAAGAAAATCCAAAGGACCCGCAATTTATAAAAACGATATGGGGAACAGGATATGTGTTAGAGGACACTAAGCAATGAGAGTAAAATTGCTTAGTGTCCTGCTTCTGGTTATTTTTGTTGCAGGAATTACTTTCCCAATAATTATGATTAACAATAAAAATAGTTCAGAAGTGAATATTGTAGCCATTAATGAATTAGTTAAAACCGTCGAAAAAAATTGGGGACAAATTAATAATGAAACATTTATTAACAGCGGCTTTCAACAACCACTTATGATTATAGATAATTTAGAAAATGTAATTTATCAAACATCGGGTATTCAGTTTATTAATATATATGATGCCATCAAAAATAGAGATTCGATTATTGATGTGATGCAAAATGATGAGATTGTAGGGAAAATTATTATCCGCAATAACGATAAAGAAATAGTGCAAAAAATGAAAAAGGAACTGGTTACATCTTTCAGTTTAATAGTTGGTTTATTAATGAGTGTTATTATTATTTACAATGTCTACATTTACAGAACGTTATTGAAACCTTTTATGCAGCTTCAACATTTCGCGGCGGATGTTGCTAGAGGTAATCTAGATATTCCATTAAATATGGATAAAAACAATTATTTTGGTGCATTCACGGAAAGTTTTGATCTATTACGTGAAGAGCTCTATGCTGCTCGGCAAAGAGAGTATGAGTCCAACCGTAGTAAGAAAGAGCTCGTGGCCACATTAAGTCATGATATTAAGACGCCTGTTGCTTCAATAAAGGCAGTTAGTGAATTGATGCTTCTGCAGGCAAGGGATGAAAAGGTCATTAAGCAAGTGAATACAATCTATTCGAAAGCAGAGCAAATTGACCTACTTGTTACAGATATGTTTCATGCCACCTTAGAAGAACTGCAACAGTTACAGATAACAGTAACCGAAGAATCGAGCGAAGTACTTGTTGATATGATTGAAAATGTAAATTATGACAATCAAATCGTCTATGATTCAATTCCACAATGTATTATCTTAACGGATTCCGTACGTATGCAGCAGGTAATAGACAATATTATCAGTAATTCATATAAATATGCAGGAACTAAGGTCACTATTAAGTCACAAATCAAGCAGGGTTATCTTGAACTCCACATCATGGACTTAGGGTCCGGAATTAGCGAAGAAGAATTGCCTCTACTGTTCAATAAATATTATCGAGGAACAAATATCGGAGGCAAGAATGGTTCAGGACTTGGTCTTTATATATCGAAGTATTTCATGGAAAATATGTATGGCCAGATTAGCTGTTACAATGGGCATGATGGCTTTACCGTAGTATTGAAAATCAAGCTTGCATGATAATTAAGGATTAGTTAATAATTGCATAAAGATTTAATAAGGATTCATTTTGTATGATAAGACTGTAATCTTCATTACGGTCTTTTTTCTTTGATTTGCAAATTCAAACATGAGCTTAATAAAGGGAGAGTGCTAAAAACATGACAAAGACGATTATCAAAACGGAGAAGCTGTGTAAAACCTTTTCGAGCGGTGGAATTCAACAGCATGTATTAAAAAATCTAGATATCAGTTTAATAGAAGGGGATTTTACAATTATAATGGGTAGTTCAGGGTCTGGGAAGTCAACGCTACTTTACGCAATGAGTGGAATGGATAAACCGACATTAGGCGAAATCGATTTTGCTGGTAAAAATTTAACTAAATTAAACAACGACCAACTAGCAATATTTAGAAGGAACAATTGTGGCTTTGTATTCCAACAAATTTATTTACTGGACAATATGAGCGTACTCGATAATGTACTGGCAAGTGGTCTTTTAGTAAATAAGAATAAGCGTGAACTCGTAAAAAAAGCGAAAGAACTATTAATACAAGTAGGGATCAATGAACACGCATGGTCTAAATTTCCGACACAGCTTTCTGGTGGTGAGGCTCAACGAGTTGGGATTGTTCGAGCATTAATTAACAATCCGAGAATACTTTTTGCCGATGAACCAACTGGTGCATTAAACTCTACATCTAGTGATAGTGTATTAGATGTTTTAACAAATGTAAATCTAAATGGGCAAAGCATAGTCATGGTCACTCATGATATGAAAACAGCATTGCGTGGAAACCGAATTTTATATTTGCGAGATGGCGTAATTTGCGGTGACTTGCAGTTAGGCGCGTTCAGTGAGAAAGAGAATTTCGAGCGGCATGAAAAGCTCGGGGCTTTCCTTGCAGAAATGGGGTGGTAAGGTGAAACTCATGAATTTAGCCCTCGCTAATATTAGAAGAAGTAAATCTGCAACAGCTTCCTTATTTACATTTATTTTAGTTGCTGCGCTACTTCTGAATATAGGTCTAATGGTCATTACTCAAGTCAATACATTTTTTGATAGTAAAGTTGATCAATTAAAAGATCCTCACGCAATAATTATGATGGATTATGCAAGTTATAATTCAAGTTATGGAGAATTTATAACGAAATATCCTGGGGTGACAGAGTCAGAAACAGAAGAAATTATCAATATGGACATTGCTAAATTTAATTTTGGTGATAATGAATTAGCTAGTCTTACCGCTATTTTTAATGCAGATGATCATCGTAATATCGGGGCGTTGAAGTTGGTTGAAAAACTAAACACTTCAAGTGCTAATGATATTTTTATTCCTTACACTTTTAAAACAAATGGTGGTTATGAGTTAGGTGAAGATTTTACCATCACATATCAAAACAAGGACTATAAATATCGAATTGCTGGATTCTTTGAAACAACAATGATGGGTACGACCAACATTGGATTCATGAAATTCATGCTACCAGAAATTGCTTATCAAACGTTAGCAGATGAACTAGGCAAAGGATTGGTCATATCTGCAGTGATGGAAGACAAAACACAATCTACAAAGTTACTAAATGATTTTAGTAAGGAGTTTCCTCAATCAACAGTAGGTGAAACGACTTCATCTATTGCGATGTTAGATATTGAGATGGTGAAAAGTGTAAGCACGTTGACTATTAACATCATAGCTATGATATTGGTAGCTTTTGCAGCCATTATCGTGCTTGTTTCACTAATTGTCATTAAGTATCGTGTATCAAATAGCATTGAAGACGGGATGACGAATATAGGAGTACTTAAAGCAATTGGTTATACAAGTAGACAAATTCTATCGTCAATTATTTTACAGTTTGTTTTAATTGCTTTTAGTGCAAGTGTTGTAGGGGTTGCATTGTCATATTGTCTTATGCCTATTATAGGAAGCATTATTTCATCTTTATCTGGATTAATATGGTACCAGGGATTCAATATGATTATTAATTTAACCAATATATTCATTATTGCTTTTTGTGTTGTAATTGTTGCATTAATTTCCGCCTTCCGTGTTCGAAAAATTCAACCTATTATGGCACTTCGGGGAGGTATTCAAACGCACAGTTTTAGAAAAAATTATTTTCCATTGGAGAATACGGGAGGTGGGCTTCATTTTTTACTTGCTATTAAATCGATGCTGTCAAATGTAAAACAAAACATCATGATACTTTTAATTATTATCGCATTAACATTCGCATCAGTTTTTTCGGTGGTGCTTTTTTACAACATTGCTTCAGACAAAACCGCATTCATTAACTTATTTGGCGTAGAACCAGCAAATGTGATGATATCTGTTAGGCCAGATGCAGATACAACAGAACTTTTGGGTCACATTAAACAAATGGACCATGTAAGAAAGGTAAATGTTTTTGATTTTATTACAATAAAAATTGATGATCAAGCTGTAAATACGTATGTTACGGATAATTATAATCAGTTAGAAAATAATATTGTCTACGAAGGTCGTCAGCCAAAATATGATAATGAAATATCCATCTCCTGGGTTGTATCAAACCAAATTAATAAAGGAATTGGCGATACGGTAGAAGTAGAATATGGCACTAAAACAGCTAGTTTTCTAGTAACAGGCCTAAGCCAATCAATCGGTAATTTAGGACAAATAGCCTCATTAACGATGGATGGAATTCAGCAATTACAGTCAGATTATAAAGGCACGAACCTTTATGTATATCTAGATCGTATATCAAACCAAAACTTTATTGAAAACGTCGACGAACAGTACGGAGATTATATAGTAGAAACGTTAGACATAGATAAAAATATAGAGAGCCAAACAGGTATGTATACAACTGCTGTGTTTGCAGTTATGATAATGGTTCTGACAATTACCGTTCTAGTTGTTGTAATGATTCTATATTTGATCATCAAAACGATGATTATTAAGCGTAAGAAAGAGTTTGGCGTAATGAAAGCAATAGGCTACTCAATAATTCAATTGATGCATCAAATTTCCATCAGCTTTGTACCCGTGATTATTACTGGAGTGACCATTGGTGGTGTACTAGGATACTTTTATACAAACCCTATGCTTTCTATATTACTTTCAAGTGCAGGGGTGAAACGTTTAGACTTTATCGTTCATTTACCGATTATTCTAATGCTCTGTGTAGGGATTCTTATTTTAGCCTACATTGTCTCAATGTTCGTATCCTTAAAAATTAAGAAAGTTTCTGCTTACGGTTTAATTTCAGAATAATTATGCATGAGTGTAGCATTAAAAATAGGCAAGATTCCAATGAAATAGAAACCGAGGCTATATAATTAAACTCTATCAGCATCCATATGTTTCCACATAAACTCACCACAGGAGGAATGTGTGAATAGATGCTAACATTTTGTTAACGCAATCAAGTGAAAAGTGATAAATTTCCTTTTTATATTTTTTACTCACCAAGAGGCTGGGACAAAACTAGTCAGAACCTTTAAAAGCACTAGAAATCAATTTTAGACGTTGATTTCTAGCGCTTTTCTTTTGTGGATATTTTTAATTTTGCTTTATAAAAATACTTATGTCTAGCCTCTTTTATGTATCCAACAAAAAATGAATTGATCCAATTCCTAATAGACAAAATGACAAATAAAGATATAGCGGGGGGGTCTCAGGATCAATCTAACCTATGAAAATATACGCAATGGTTTAAAAAGATTTACTGGTAAAAGTTAGGTTGTTTTCTTATTATTAAACTTATAATTAGTTTAGTTATAGTTTGAACATAGTTCTATAAAAGGGACGATTAGCTTTGTATTTATACCACATAGTGTTTGAAGAAGATGATGATAGATATGTGGATCCACAAATCGCTTTAAATAAAGGGTTAAGTAAAAATACAGTAGCAAGATTTTATTTCAATGGTGGTCGATTGTTTCCTGAACTGACAAACCTCACTAGAACTATAAATTATTATCGATTGTCAATCGATTAAATCGTAGGGCCAAACGCTCCCTTTCCTTGAAAAAATAGCTGCTAGCGATTAATTCGACAACGATTATGATAGGCAGAACAATGCGTGTTGTGACGAATTTGCTCAACTTGACTCAGAAGAAATCGCGGAGATGTACAAATCACACTGGACCATCGAATCGTTCTTTCGCTGGATCAAACAAAATCTAAATGTACTGGCAGAAGAGGACAAAGCCTCTTCTATTTTTAGTATGTAATTAAAAGGAATCCCCGTAATAACCCCATGTACATGTACTACAAACAAGAGTCGTTGTTGTACATCTTGCACCCTAGGCTAAAAAGTACATTGACTTTCTCCACAAACAACAATTTATCTTTTTTGGAATGGTTATTCAGTAGTTCACCTTTTGATCCTATTAAACTAGGGAATACACATTTGAACTATATTATGAGTACATTTTTTCTTTTTGTTAATATATTTCTTTAAAAACAATAAAATTCATAATATTTGTAATAATTAATGAAAAATGATAAAAATCGCCTTGTTTATACAAAAATCGCATGATAATATCGGCTTATAGTTGCGAATATATCTCATGGGAATCTAGGAAAATAGGAGTTTACTTTATGTGGATGTCAATTACTCCGGTAACAGACCGCCGTTAGTTGAAAAACTAAAGGTGGTTGCAAAAGAGAAGGGTTAAGTTTTGCTAATTCATTACAAGTCATAGATTTATAGGTGGAGCCGATCCTCCTAGTGTAAAATACTAATTTGAAAAAAATAAAAAAAGAATGCCCTACGATTATACTATCAGTGAGAAGGTATCAACTAGATGACCATTTAGGAGAGAGGTGATAATAATAGTGTGAATATTTAGACAATTACGCTGTTTATAGATCATCTCCATTAGATAGTAACTTTGAATTTTTAGGGGGCTACAGGAAGTATATTTACTTCTATATCTACTTGTTATTTATCGCGAAATTTTAGTGGTACGACGAAATGCGAATAAATTAATTTAATTATTTAAACACAAAGGAGGATGAAATGGAAAAAAACTTCTTATTGCAATGCTTAGCTTTTAGAATCAAAGACACAATAAAATAAGAAATGGAGGATAAATAATGAAAAAAAAATATGCTTTAAGCGCTTTATTTTTACTTACAATGAGTATTGGTGCATTACCTGAAAATTTTAAGGCAGCTTCAGAAGAAGAAAATGATAGTGGTGTTTCGAATGTAGATGTAGATTATATAGAAAACAAAGAATATTATGATGAATTGGCGAAACAAAGAGATTTAGAAATTGCCGAAAGAGAAAAACGACAAGGTTCAGTACGCGCTTCTGCCTATTATACAATACCAGTTACCTACAATAAGCAAGAGTATAAAAATTTTTGTGGTCCAGCGTCAGGAAGACAGGCCTTGAGTTTCCACAAAGCAAAAAGTAAAAGTAAAGAAGCTTTGCCAACTCAAGAGCACTTTGGTGTCACTATTGGTGTTCTACCAGAAAAAGGACCGACAAGATCTACAGATTTAAGAAACGGTTTGAATAAATATAAAAATGTATATGGTTTTAGTTCAAATCCCTATATAGTAGGCACTCTTACTGACAGTAAAGATCCTCAAAAAACATTTATTTCACGTATTACTGATAGCTTAAAGAATGAAAAAACAGCACCAATCTTATTAACGGAAACAGAATGGATTGAACAATATAAAGGCACAAATTTTCGTCACTATGTAACGATAAGTGGGTACAATGAATCCAATAAGACTTTAAGGGTTGTAGATCCAAATCATCATACAAAATACACAGACACTGGAACATATTGGAAATCTATTGGAGTTGCAACAGATACTACTAGAGAGGGTAAAGGTATTGCAAAAGCTGTATATATAGCTGATGGTGCTAACCCTGCAATGATTTGGTAAAACAAAATTAACTAACTAGATTTATTTGAGGAGATTATTTTGAAAAAAAAACATTAGTATCATTCGGATTAATTTCCAGCTTAGTTATTGTTCTACTAGTTATTTTTAAAGTGGTTAACAATAATAATGCTGAAAATGAAACTCTTGAATATTATCAAATAGTTGATGAAGATTTTAATAAAACAGTAGATGTTCCTTTTTCTAGCATAACTTCTTTTAGGGGTAATGCTAGCTCAATTTTCATGAGTGTAGATCATAAGAGTCCATCTGGTCTAGATAATAAAATCATTCAATATAATAGAAAGACTCAGACATACAAAACTATATTTAATAGCAAATTTAAATTGCCGTCTGTCCAAGGTCTAGAAATGAATGATAATTGGTTAGTCTGGGTTGATGCTGATGAAGGTGGGGGACAGATAAATCCGTATTCAATGAATTTAAAGACGAATGAAATACAACCATTAACAGAAGAAAATGATCCAAATATCAATAATGATTTTCCTGTACTTGTTGAAGACTATGCTGCTTGGATATCAATGGATCTAAGGACGAGCAAGCCGAAAGTTATGTTGAAAAATCTAAAAACAAATGAAACTGAAAGTATATTTGATTTAAATACCTATACATTTATGAATATGTTTTTATCTGCAAAGGATGGAAGAATATTATTAACTGATAAAAAAAATAATGTAGGTTATCTATATTTATACGATGTGAAAAATAAAGAAATTGAAGAAATAAAAACTGACTATGAATTCATTGGTTGGGCAAGTTTGCTAAATGGTCAACAATTAATTTATCTAACCTTTAATGACCCTAGTGAACTTATAGTTGATGAACGAAAGCTTCTTTTTTATAATGTTTCTAGTAAACATACGCAAGAAGTCGTTTCGGATGCATTAAATGTAAATTCTCTTTACACAGATTTTAATAATCAAGTTTTTTTCTCTTATGATGATAAATATTTTATGAAATTTAAGGTGAAGAATAATTTACTAGTTAAAAACGGGAAGTTGGAAACGCCTGATATTTATAGGTTTTCTGCGGAAAATGATATCTATATTATTAACCAGGACCTTTCAGATGAAAAACGTAAAAACAAATTAATTATCCAAAGTGAACTCTCTAATTAAAAAATTGGCTGTCCCTAATGATATGATCCCCTTTAAGTAGACAATGTTAAAAGAGCTACAGTAATCTGTAATTAACATTCTACTTAAAGGGGATTTTTCTATACCTAGAAAAAATAATTCGTTTACAAATGAGTTTAAATTAGAAGTTGTTCAGGTATATTTAGCAGGTAACGAAAGCAATGTTTCCATTGCCAAACGATTTGGCGTTCAAAATAAAACACAAGTCAAGCGATGGGTGAAAAAGTTTAAAGAAGGTGGATTCATTGAAGCGTTCAATCGTCTACCATCGCCAAGTTCTGGAGCGAGAGGTGTAAAGAATACGTATTATTTAAAGAGCGTTGAGGAAGAACGTGATTACTATAAAGTAAGGTCGAATACTTTAAAAAGCAGTATCCAAATCTGTAAATGGGGGAATATACCAGGTTATCTAGAAAATTATCAAATTATCGAATCAATGAACTGAATTGACAAACCTCACCAGACCTATAAATGCCGAACAATGGATTGACTTTAGCATTGCATTCGGTGCTGACTTCGATCCTATCTCCAAACATTATCTAAAATTCACGATTGTTACTGAAAAAGTTTTGATTTTTAATCGAGATATATCAAGTGATTTATTTGCATGTAGAAGATGAATATATGAAAATGGAGACTGGTGAAGAAGGCTATTTTACTAAAGGACTCTCTTCTAAAGAAGATTTAGTGAAACAATATTGGGAAAGTATGATTACGGTAGAGGAATATTTAAAACGAAAACCTTATAAAAATCCTGAAATTTTAGTTTTTGAAACAATACCAAAAAAATTTTTGAGTATTCTCGTTTTTAAAATCTTTTTGGAAGGTATAGCTGCTGATGACGGGGAGTGGAAGCAAGAGAGTTACTACGAAAACTTGTCAAAACAGTCTATCCGCATTGACAATCCTATGTCCAGGCTCAAATCCCTTATATCTTGATGCCATCAGTAATGGGAGAACAGAAAAAATCACCCATAACATGACGAGTGATTTTTGAAAAGCATATCTATAAAAAAGTCTCAAATTCAAGCTGATATGTTTAGATAGTTAAAATACCTCGAATTGTGATAGTAGCTGCTCCTGCAACTTTGATGACTGGTTCTAATTCGTTTGGAATAACAGTCACATAAAGCGTTCCAGGTCTTCCTATCGCATCTCCTTGAGCGATTGTAAGATATGTTATTTCACCTTGAGGAATAATGCCCTCTAAATAGAAGAAGCCCGCTAATGCACCATTTGCTGCACCAGTTACAGGATCTTCAGGTATGCCAATCCCTGGTGCAAAATCTCTTGTATATAGTTCACATTCTTTCAAATTAGTAAAAGTATAAAGATGTGTCGTACTGATATTATGTTCTTTATTATGTTTTGCTAACGCTGCTAAGTCTGGCGCTGCATTGTCGATAGCGATTTGATCTTTTATTGGAACGAGTAAATGCCAGACACCAGTATTCGCTAGTTTGATTGGATAGGTTAAATCAATGCTTTCGGAATGGACGCCGATTAGTCGACTAAGCTCCGTAAGGTCAATATCGATATCTTGTGTTTTTGGCGTTACTTGTGTCATTTCTACATCGATAACTTTTCCGTTTTCCTTATGCCATACAACCGGTACTCTACCGATATTCGTTTCTAGCACTATACCTTCCTTTTTCTCAGCAAGACCAAACTCAGTCGCCAAAAGCCATGTTAACCCAACAGTTGCATGTCCGCAAAAGTTGATTTCTTCAGTGGGAGTAAAGTATTTTACTTTATAATCAATATCTTCATTATTTGAAGGTAGTAAAAATACAGACTCTGATAAATTTAGTTCTTTTGCGATACTTTGCATCTCATTTTCGGATAATTTTTCAGCATCTAGCACGACGCCAGCTATATTACCTCCAAATTTTTCTGTTGTAAATGCATCTACATGATAAATTCTAATATCTCTCATCTTATTAACTCCTTTCTAACTTTTATTGTTCCCTCCATACTAATACACTTAATGAAACCCTCACTTAGATTGGTTACGGTAAACTATATCATTGTACAAATTATATGCATTTTCTGAAAATATCGCACTATAAAAGTGATGATTTACTAAAACTTGCGAAATTTTCAAGTCTATTATATAGTAAAAATATTATTTTTAAAAAAGGGTGAACTTTTTGTTAATTGTAGAATTCTAATCTGAATCAACGTTATAGCTTATTTTGTCGAACAAACCACCTATTTAGGGGTGTTATTTGTTGTGCAAAAAAGCAAGATTAGAATTAGTTGGCTTCGTATAAACGTTTAGCGCGACTAGTTTTAGTCGCGCTTTTTCTATTCGTTGATTTAGACAATTTTAATTTTTTTCTTATTAAAATTGAGAGGACGAATCTACAATGCAAAAACAATTACAACAAATTACAGCTGATATGCAGCTTGAAGAACACTATCATACATTAGAAAAAGCTCTACTTGCTTTATATTTCCACGAAAATTGTACAACTAAATCTTTAGCTCATACGACAGACTTACCAATACCTATCGTTTCAGCAATGAAGAAAGAATTTGCCAAGCAAGGTTGGGGTAAACATAGCTTAACAAAAAAGGGCCAGCTCGCTATCTCACAATATTTTCAACTCTCAGGTGCGGATGCTAAACTGTATCTTCAGTTAACGACAGATGATGCATTTCGTACAGAATGGATCACACAAAATATTAGCGAATTAAGCACTATTTATGAAGCTAGACCTTCTGCTGACGTGGCAATCGATCAAGCAAAATGTACAGTTGAGACAGCCTTAAAACGTGCATTGCTCGCACTTGACTATACGATGCTACTCAATAAGCGTATTTTGTGTTTAGGTGATGATGATTTCATCAGTGTTGCATTAGCGTTTTTACTAAAGAAAATTGCTCCAAACTCTACCACTAAAATTGTTGTGTTAGATATTGATAGACGAATTTTATGTACGATTAGCAAAATAGCTAAGGACTATGAGCTTCCGATTAAAACAGATTATTATAACGTTCAGGAGCCTTTGCCTAAAACATACGCCCACCAGTTTGATTGCGTATACACAGACACACCGTATACCTTGACTGGCGCACAGCTTTTTTTATCACGTGCGATTAACGCATTAAAGCCTGAAGCAATGCGACATGTGTTTTTTTCCTATGCTAAACGTAGCTACCAAAAGCAGTGGCAACTACAGCAAAGCTTATATGCTATGGGCTTCGTGATTGGCAGTATCCAATACGACTTAAACACCTATGAAGGTGCGCAGATTTTAGGTGCTACAAGCCAATTATTCGTATTACAAACAACAGAGCAAATGACTCCTTATATTCCTAATCAGCGTAAATTTACGCGACCCATTTACACAGAAGAAATAGAGAGAAAATCCGTCGTTTATCAGTGTAGCCATTGTCAGCACGCCCTTACAGTCGGAGCTGGCTATCAATACAGCACGATTGCTCAACTTCAAGCCAGTGGTTGCCCAGATTGCAAAAATAACAAGTTTTCACAAATGAAGAGAACAGTACAAAAATCACAATCCAAGCATGCATTAGGGCATCATATTTTATTAGAGTTGCACGATTGCAATGACGCATTACTCAATGACGTGCAACAAATTAAAAAGATTATGTGTCAAGCCGCTCATAAAGCAAAGGCAACGATTGTAATCGAACATTTCCATCATTTTTCACCGTATGGGGTTAGCGGTGTAGTCATTATTCAAGAATCACATTTAACGATTCATACGTGGCCGGAGTACGGTTATGCGGCAATAGATGTTTTCACGTGTAACAGTAAATTAGCTCTACAAGACGCTGTTCAATATATTACTGAGCAATTTAATGCAGGGAATGTCACACAATATTACCTGCATCGAGGTAGACCATAAAACTTAAAATGAAACAGGAAAAGAAAGACAAATCGTTTTCTTTTCCTGTTTTTATGTTTTCACTTGATGAGAGTTACCATATGTGTCTTGCAAAATAAGAGCTAGAGGAACAATCTTTAGTATTGATAAAAATATTATGTTTACTAAATAAAAAGACTCAACTATTGGCAATAGAACGGAATAATTCAATCTATTAATCAGGACACCAAAAAAGGGATTACAAGTTGTCATTAGACTTTAGAAAAGGGGAGAACAAAAAAATCACTCATGACATGACGAGTGATTTTTGAAAATCTATTAGATGTTTAGGTTCATAACAATTTGCTCGCCAATACGTCCCATTCTTCTTTCCCCGTTATCGACAAAGCCAACTTTTAAATACAAATTTTGAGCCGGAATATTTTTATGATTAACGACTAAAACGACTTCATTACAATCTTTAAATTTTCTTTTAATAAATTCAGGCAGTGCCAGCATCCCTTTTTTGGCATACCCATTTCCTTGTTGTTTATGGTCAATAGATAATGCAGTAAGCAGCATAGCTTTTGGATTATTAGAGTACTCTTTTACTCTTTCTGTTGCGTGCAGGACAAAAAATCCTACAGGTACATGATCACTCAAAATAACAATCGGATATTGTCCAACCGTTTCTATAGAAATCTCTTTTGGAAGGGCAGTAAATTGACTTTGTTCTTCCGGAAGGTCAAAGTCATTCAAACTATCCACGTACTCTTCTGAGAAATGTACTAATTCAATGGTGTTCATTTTTTGCATAGAATTCCCTCCTTTTTTCATTATTCTAATACCGGAACAAACGTTCGTAAAGAGGCTTGATTTATAAATGGTGAATAATGATAAAAATGATGCCGGCTAGAAACAATAAATGAGAGGATGTGATAGAACAATGAGGACGAAAGGGGTCACTAGACGACAGTAATCCTCGGTGTCAATATAGGAGATCGCAATTGTTAATCAACAGGCGTGATAATCTTTAGAAGAAATGAAGGATATTTCAAACCCCACAATAAAAATGATTAGGGCACAAAAAATGAAGAAATAAAAAAATTGTTGTAACGAATCAACAAATTTCTGGATATATAGATGGTTGGCTTTCAAAAGACTTGATTCAGAATAGCAAAATTCTCATTAGAAAGGAGGTAAATCGTGGATAAAGAAAATATATATCAAGAATATGGGGACTTTATTTTTAGGTATTTATTAACCCTTACAAATGATGGTCAATCTGCTGAAGAATTAACGCAAGAGACGTTCTATCAAGCCATAAAGTCCATTGAAAACTTTCATAATAACGGAAAAGCAAAATTTTCAACGTGGTTATGTTCAATCGCGAAAAACGTGTGGTTACAAGAAATGAATCGCGAAAAAAACAAGCACCAGTTAGTGAACTCACTAAGTGATGAAACTCCTATATTTTATAATTTAGAAGATGAATATTTTAGAAATGAAGACAAAATTAATTTTTATAAAAAAGCTCAACAACTGAGTGAGATAAACCGTGAAATACTTTATCTCAGACTATTAGGTGATTTATCTTTTAAAGAGATTGGCTCCATTTTGGGAGGAACAGAAAACTGGGCAAGAGTAACATTTTATCGTGCAAAACAACAAATCAGAAAAGGTGGGGAAAATAATGAATCATAGTGTTTTTAGAGATTTAATCCCGAGCTACATAGAAAATTTAACAAGCGAAGAGACAAATAAACAAATAGAAAAACATATGGAACAATGTGAGGATTGCCAACAGTATGTAAAGGAAATGCAGGAAAACCTGTTGGTAGAACGTACCCATGAGCAAAAAAAGGAGGATAAAAATATCGATTATTTTAAAAAGGTGCGATCAAAAAATAGGAAAAAGATTTTCATTATTGTAGGATCACTACTATCCATTTTTCTTATTATATCCATTGGTTGTTTCTTCCTCTTTGCCCACATGTGGATAGCAGATGAAAAGGGCATACAAACAACCGTCCAACAACAAGGTACAACGGTTACATTGTCCTTTCAAACGAAAAATGACAATCGTTATCCTTTATCGATGAGACATAGGGGACAGAAGTATATCTATGAGATCATTATTTATGAAAAGTGGAATGATTTTTCAGAACCAGCCAGGATTTTAAAAGATGGAAGTAATGTCACGTTTACATTTTTAGATGAAAATACATTATTACTGGACAATGGTGAAGAAAAGAAACTGACAGACGAAGACAAAATACTCATTCAATATAAAAATAGTACGGAAGAGATACTATTAAAGGATTTATACGATCCAGAAAATAAAAGAAAATGATATGAACATGAATAAGAAAAGAATAGTTGCTACATTCATCCTAGATTATTCACCGACCAATATAAAATCCCGCAGAAAAGCTTTTTACTGCGGGATTCTCTTTTTCACTTAAAGTATTTTAATTTTTTCATTATACTTGATTCTATGCTTTCCCCTCACCCTATCTAATTCCAATCGGGAAGAGGATTATTCAATTGTATGTAATCGTCCAAGTCTCCATGTACATAACAATAAAGTAACTATAATCGTTAATATTAACGATAAAATAGACATCATTCCCCATTTATCATCAGATGAATTCAAATAGCCCCAAGTTGCAGGAAAAACTTTACCAATCATTTGTAAGAGATTGGGCAGCATATCAACGGGAAACATAATTGAAAGCATAACGAACGGAGAAATACTAGCTGTGAAACCATTGTTAACTTTGAAGTGCTTTTCACAAACAACCAAAGTATTGCACCTACTGAAAGGGAGGTAATAATAAAAAGCTCAAGCGTCACAAAATAGCGGAATAGATTAGCAGGGACTCTCGCATTAAATCCAATTTGAGTGATAAAAAATAGGATGTTGCTCATAATCGATAGATGAATCAGTCCAGAAATATAATTATTTACTGCTCCTGTCCAAAGTGGTACTCCCCAACCCTATATGCTTTCCATATATCACTGTTGCAAAACTCTACAAGAGATGTTGGTGTACCTATAATTGCACCCATTGTAGCCTATTCAGATCACCATTAAATACCTTTATACAGATTTGAGAGATATTGTGTAATGAGAAAAGGGATATTAATATAGATTTAAAGAAGTGCAAAATTTGGGGGAATGAAAAATGATTTTACTTACATATAAAGTAGAGGAAAACGAGCTAACAATGTTAAAAGAAGTTTATCAATCGGTAGGATGGATGAAACATGACGAACGCATCATAAAAAAAGTTTTCAATGCAAGTACACACCAAGTTTTCGCAGTAAAAGATCATCAAATTATAGGGTTTGCGAGAGCTCTTTCAGATGGTGTATTCAATGCTGCTATTTATGATGTTGTAGTCCATAAAGATTATCAAGGAAGAGGAATTGCCAGAACTCTTTTAGAGGACATCATTCAGCAATTAGGGGATGTTTCTTGTATTCAGTTAATTGCAACAACAGGAAATGAACCTTTTTATGAAAAGGTTGGCTTTAAAAAGTTGAAAACTGGTATGGCTCTATACAAAAATCCTCAACTAGCCGAGGAGTACTTGGAAAGTAATAATCATTAGAACGGCGGAGGGGGAGGAAGCTGCCATTTTGTCGATTAGGAAAATAATAATTAAAACATGATAATGATAGGGGGAAAATTGACATGGAGGAGAAGAATGTATGGGTGATTTTCTTGATTTATATGATTTAGTTGAAATAGACGAGTTTGAAGAAGTAAAAGATATTTTAAACGAGAATCCAAGCTTAGTTTTAGGTAATGATGAATATGGTTTTACTTTATTGCATGCTGCTGCAAGTGCTGAAAATCCAGAACTTGTTAAATATTTAATTGACCTAGGTGTCAATGTAAATTCGAGAAATGATGAGGAAAGTATCGATATTATTCAACTACTTCTAAAAAGAGGAGCAAATCTGGAAATCAAGAATGCATTTGGAAAAATTGCTTTAGATATAGCTAAAAGCAGGGAAGAAACACTCATCATTAAAGAATTATTAAAAAATAGCTAAGTCCATTAAAAAAAGCTGTAGCGTACGGTATCGCTACAGCTCAATGTTGATTATTGACTTGCTTAGGTTAGTCAGTAACAAGATTATATCATATTATTGTGAAAACTAAAAATAACAGCAGCTATATTGGCCGCAATAGAACCAAAAGAGCTTAAAGATATTCAAAAAATGACTTTTGGGGATGTTTGGTCCAGGATGGAAGAAGGGGAGTTTAAATGCTTTATCCATATAGAAATGACGCTAGAAAAACGCTAATTCCTTATTTAAATTCGCTAGATGAAAATTTTTGGTTTATACAATCCGATACTTATCCAAACACACTTGCTTGGATTATTGCTCATATTGCAAGTAGTGAGGATTACTGGATTAATGAAATTGCAATGAAAAATACATGTATTTTAAACCTAAACGAAAAAAGTTCAGCGAAGGAAATATTGGATGGTTATATTCAGATAAGGCATTATACTGATGAAATTTTACACTCGGTAAACTTATCCGAGCTAAATACGTTAATTGAGGTACCAAACTTTAATGATGGATGGAAACCTCCTTCAGATCCAACGCTGAACTGGGTATTTAATCATGTATATATGCATGAAACTTATCATATCGGACAAATTGGAATTATAGCTCATCTTAATGGATTTCAAAAACCATTATTTTAAAGTGTATATAAATGAATAGGATATTAAATGTAGCGTAGTATCCGCAAATTGGCCCAAGAAGTAAAGAAACAAATAAAAAAGGTTTTTCCAATTTTTTTTTTTGATAGAGAAATATAAAAGGGTCACTGGACCAGAGTGACCCAAGCCAACAAATCTGGAGAGCAAAGCTAAAGTAGCTTTACACTACTATTATTATGATTTGATAACTATTTTGTATAGTGAATTGTCTGAGAAAAAAGATTGAAAAATAAAAAAGCCGAATAAGTTTAATCGCGCGGACAATTAAGATGAAAATAGATTGAGGGATCATTTGAAGAATAAGTGAAGTGGTATCGGGATTAAACCGCGCTTATAGATAGTTAGAGGTTTATTACGTGATGCTGTTAATCGGATAAACTATTTACAGCTGCTAAGATTATTTGATAAAACTCTTGGTCCTAGCTTCCACTTTTGGAATTAGAGAGTCGTACTTGTACTTCAATGTTCTTCATTGTAGCTGTAAGGGCATCAAATCTGTCGACCTTAATTCTTCTAAAGTAATTTAGATTTGGTTGAAGAAAAGCTACCATCCATTCCAATCTTCGAAAACAGAGAAGGAGCGAATGTTTTTAAAAGATTGAAGAAATAAGATATACAAATTAAGTATTGAAAACATAAGTTGAAGAATTTCTACTATGAAAAAGTCACTCATTTTTAAAAAATAAAGATGAGTGATTTTTCATTTTTTTAACAAACTCTAGTTATCTGATGGAGCATCCACCTGTTCATTATTTTGTTCGACACTGCAATTTTCTCTACATATGAATACACATAGGAACATATAGATAAAGGTAGCAGAAAAATAGATTTACTCAGTCAATTGATTTAAAAATTAAGAAAATCTTCACTTTTTACTAAGAAAAAAATGAACTTCGTTATATATACTTATAAATAAAGGAAATAAATGAAACCGTTGAATATTTAAAACGTATTGGTAGTAGGGAAGAATATTGAAGTAGGTGAGGAAATGGCATACACCATTTACATAGTATTAACAAAAACAGGTACATTATTATCAAAAGCTATAGGCATGTATACTGGAAAAGAGATGAATCATGCGTCCATTGCTTTTGATGAGGAGCTCTTTGAAATGTATAGCTTTGGACGTAGACAACTAAACAATCCTTTAAGTGGGGGTTTTTTGCAAGAAGACGCAGAAAGAGGGCTATTTGAAACAGCCGATTGTGTCATTTATCGTTGCAAAATATCTCATTATCAATACTTAGAAATGATGAAAATCGTAGAATATATGCATTGGAATCGTGATCGCTATAAATATAATTTTATTGGGCTCTTTGGCGTGATGATGCAAAAGGAGGTACGAAGAGAGCGTGCCTATTTTTGCTCGCAATTTGTGGCGATGCTTTTAAAGGTTGGAGGGCTGAAAGTTTATCAGAACCCAGCATTAATGACACCTCATTGTATCGCCCAATTACCTTATTTAGAAAAAGTATATGCAGGGAAGCTTGCAGACTATTTACAAAGTGTACGTTCACCAGCAATGTTATACGGTTAAGGAGAAACCTCGAATCGTTCTAATTATTTTTAACTTCTTTCAGCGGGTGCTCAAACACCCACTGAAAGAAGTTAAAGCCTCCGGCGGATGTCACGGAATCGGAAAGGAGTAGCAAAGGGGATGTTAGCCTAAAATCATCGCATCCATGCGATAACGGCTAACTGACCTGCATCGGTGCTGTCGCTTTGCTTTCGCACAGATGAAAACCTTTTGCTGACGCTTCGCTTTCGCGCAAAAAACATCTGTTGCTGTCGCTGCGTTAGCACTACGCTTTCGCACAAAAAAACATCTGCAGGCCTAAGCACAAAGCCGATTCCGGACGCAATTATGCCGAGGCATAATTGATCCCTCACTATCATGAAGCCTCGGCGTATCTAGATATCCTCCGAGGCTTCATACTTTACGGCCGTTCTAGGCTGATGTCCATACAGATTAACATTGAATATGGTGCTTAAGTCATGATAATTTACTCGATGTATATCACCGATTAATGAATATAAAACTATTCTGTTATAAAATTAAAGGTAGTCAAGTTGGGTATTATTCTCTTTGGAGTATATTATATACTTTAAAGTAGAATCTGAAGTGAATATAATTTAACTTCCTTCAGCGAATATTTTGTAACGAAAGTGAAACGGCAGATACAGATGTCTTCCTCCTCTATAGTTGGTGAGGTGAGATGAATGCAGGTTTAAGTTACTTTTCAGCGGGTGGCCAAACATCTGCTAAAAAAGAAGTTGAAAAAATACATAGGGGGCGTTATGGATGAGTGAGGAATTAAATACAACTGGCTGGGATGCGATTGATCAGGAATTATTAAAAATTTATGGAGAGCAAGAGCCGAAGCATTATGGAACCGTTATTCCCTATTTATTAGGGGGCGAAGATCCGCTTGAAGGAATTAGTGCGTATAAGAGTGAGACACCAGTTCCACACTGGCATTTTGTCACTTATGGATTTTCCGAGTTATATGAAAAAGAATCAGAAAATGCTGAATACAGCGGATATGGGTTTGAGTTAACATTTCGTCTTGCCCGAAATGAAGATGAGGAGGAGCCACCAGCATGGGCGTTAAATTTGCTACAAAACATGGGGAGATATGTGTTTGACAGTGGCAATGTTTTCAAATCAGGTGATTACTTGGATGCTAATGGTCCAATTTGTCAAGGCACGGGTACGCTTTTAACGGCGCTTGCCTTTACGTTAGATCTCGAGTTGCCTGCAATTGATACACCAAATGGACAGGTGGAGTTTATTCAAATGGTAGGTATTACAGGAGATGAGCTTGAGGCGATGCAAACGTGGAATACAATGGGTGTGCTAAATGCTGGTCTTGAGTATATCCCGAGCTATGTTACTGACTTATCTAGGGCATCAATTTTACAGATTCCATCCATTGCAGGAGCGGTAGAAAAAGGAATGGATGAAGAGGGCTCTAGTACCGGCTTTTTATTCGTAGACCAACTGGCTTGGGAGCGGGGCAAAAAGGGATTGTTCAGCAAACAACCTAATAAGTTTACGCTGGGGGCAAAGCAAGCAGGAATAATCGGCAAGCTATTACGGGGACGGATTTTAAAAGGGAAAAGCCTTACCTTAGTTAGTCAAGAAATCCGAGTTGTATTTGAGCCAGGTGAAAAATGTGGGTATAGCGTGGAAGAAGCGGATATTACCATCACATTAAATGACAAGGCAGTTATGGAACTTAATCAAAACTTGATACCGCAAGAACAAGAGTTTGAAGTATCCTCTATACTGGGGCTTTCCATTCAAATTGCAAAAACGTATATTAAAGATCAGCAAGGAAACGTTGTGGAAACAATCGGATGATAAAATATAGTCTCCCGCTAAAACGAACAGTATATCCAAATGATGTGCTTTAGGTTCGTAGTGGGAGATTTTTTTAAATGGTGCTGGTTTGACACGTAACGTGGAAGCGACGAATGAAATAAGATAGGAGTAATTATAGGGGGATATAAATGAATTGGGCAGAGGTTAGTAAATCCAAAGATATGGAGATAGTGCGTACGGCTGTGCATCAGCTTGACCCGAACGAACGGGATTCAAGAGGAAGAACGCCGATCATGCTTTTTGTAACGAATCGAATGCCGCTTGAAGGTATTAAACTTCTCCTTGAGAGAAACGTAGATTTAGAGGCTGAGGATAAGTTAGGAGATACGGTCCTAAAAAAAGCGGTCAAGTTCAAGCAAGTGGAAGTGATTAAGCTACTACTTGAGTATGAAGTGGAGTTGAATTCCCCTAAAGGTATTTTAGCGACCGCTTGGAATACAGCAAGAATGAACAATGCCATCGCTGATTTGCTACTGAATACAAAAGGGGCAATCCGATTAACTTTAGCTTCAGAAGAACAATGTGAAGTAGACTATATTTTATATGAAGAATCTCTAGAGAACATGTGTAATATGATTACCGACCTTTCGTCTCCGGTGCTTTTGCACGCAATTGTTAATGGCTATAACTGGGATGACGGTCCGGTGCCGATGATTGCAGCTCTTGAAAATTCGGCTTGCGAAGAGATTACCCTACTTGACATGTATGAGCTAATGGAAGGCGATTATTGGCTGGAGCAGGATGAGGAAGAATTGTCGAACTCCTCATGGAAAGTATGTTGGAGAAGTTTAGCGGAGAAGCTAACGAAGAAAATCAATCTATTAAATAGTCGAATCTAGTACTATAGGAAGCAAGAGAAGAGATTGGAAATTAGAAAAAGAAATTATTGAATGTAGGAGATTTGTGCGTATGAGAGTAGATGCTGAACTTCGCGTGCAGTTAAAACAATTGAAGATTGTATGTGAGATGGCTGAAGAATGGATAAATGTTGAAATATTTAATCCAGAACTTTTGGAGCGTGAGCAGTTAGGATATAGCATGGATCTTGAGGGTAACTCTCTTATTAACGATGATGAAGGTTCATGGCAAGCTGATTGGCTTGTTATTGGGCATATAAAACTGACAGGCGATCCGATTATTATAGAGACAGCTGAGCCTGGGCAACCAGTAGCTGTTCTCATGCATGGCATGGGGGACTGGAATGCAGGTCGTTATCTAGCTGGTTCAGTTTTAAATTTTCAAGAAGCTATACAGCAAATTATAGAGCTTATTGCTCAGAAAAATGATAATCAATCGACTTGGAAAATAACTTGTATGGAGCTTGAACAAGTAATGACAAGGATTGTGTCAGCAGATGAATACGCAGATAAAGATTTATGGGAGTCTCTATTGGACCCTGCTTTTCAAGCGGCTCAAGGCATGGAGGCTGATTTTATCAAACAAGTGTCGATGATGAACAAGTGTGGAATGTCTATTAAAGAAATTGCTGGCAATTTAAAGCTACCATTGAAAGAAGCGTATGATTATTTGAAAAAGGCGAAAGAGCTTCAAAATTAAAGTTGTAAAAAAGAGCGTGAACGGAGTACAAATTTTATGTCAATGACAACCTGGAGAGGTATAGATGGTTATCCGCATAAAAAGATGAAGTACTACTTTGACTCCTATCTGTAAGGGGAATGTCTTAAATGAAGAAACAGACAAAAAGAGCATTGAAAATCGTTGATATTGCCAAAGAGCCTTTAGAGAAATTACCATACATTACCGCTGCATCAAAGGGAGCGGGTATTTCTTATGAATATCTTCCTATTTATTGGGGAGAGATACTTGGAATGCCGGAGGAGTTGGATGCACTAATTATTGCTTCTGATTTACAAGGAATTGTAGGTCATAAGCAAGAGCAGGTAGAAGAAGCCCAAAAGTTACTTGGTGAGGAACTTGCGGAAGTGCTTTCCCTTTTGTTTCAAATTCATTTACCAGATTTGGACCCAGCCAAGGTGATGGTTTGCTTATGTGGAGATTTATACACTGATCTAATCAAAAGAGGTGCTAGTGGTAATCCTTTGCCTGTATGGAGAGCTTTTCAGAGTCATTTTGGATTTGTCACAGGAATCGCTGGAAATCACGACCTATTGACGAATAAGGCACAAGTTGAATTGGATTCTACCTCAGGTATACATTTCTTCTCGGATGGGGGTACGATCATGTATGCAAATCTTGCAGTTGCAGGACTCGGAGGAATCATCGGTAGGGCAGATAAACCGAATCGGTTGGGAGAAGCCGATTATTTGGCAAAACTCAGAGACATTATAAGACATGTTCCCGACATCCTGCTACTTCATGAAAGTCCGAAGATTAGCGCACAAGGTCTACCTGGTAATCCACATATTTGGAATGAACTACAGAATGCTGCTGAGCTTTTGGTCTGCTGCGGTCATGTTCATTGGGATACACCACTAGTTGAAACGAATGATGGGCTACAGATTTTAAATGCAGATGGGCGTGCTTTTATTTTCACTGCTGCGACTCTAGAAATGATTTACTAAATGGGATAAGCAATTCTATAATACTAGCTTCTCTCATAGTTATTAGGGAAGCAAAGGGTAAGACATTTGTAAGAACTGTTATATTTTAAATATGAAAGGAGTCTTAATATGGGAGCATGGGGATATAAGCCATTAGAAAGTGATGAAGGCTTGGATGTAGTAGATTTTTTAGAGGACTATATCCATAGTAATTTAGAATCAAATTATTTAGAGCTGTCTGAGGTTATCAATGCGATGAAACGAGAAGGTTTTTTTGGAGAGAGCTTCGATGAAATTGATTTCCTTTTCGATATAAGTGCAATGGCGCTTGCAGAGCTTTATGTAATGTATCTTGATACAGGGAAATTAAATGATGCAGAAGACGAATTTGAAAAAGTACACTCAATAAATGCGGATGAGGAATCATTGAAGTTTATATTAAGATATTTAACTGATATTAGAGCTGAAGTTCCAGATGCTGATGGTATTAGGGAAATCGTTGAATTATGGCGTGAATCAGAATGCTGGATTGAATGGAAATCTAACTTAGAATTATTATTCAATAGAGTTGAGAAGGAAATTATCCATTCTCTAAAATGACATTGCTATAGGGTACCTGGCGTTTAGAGCTAATTTCCTCCCTTGAAATCTTGTAGTTATCAAGGGGGAGAGCTCTTTACTTTTAGGAAATGGGAACAGAACTGAGCAATAATGTGTATACCCATTTCTTTATTTACGGGAAGATAAGTAATCCAAATACTCTAACCTAGTGAGCCCACCTGTTTGACGGTTGAATTCATCATATGTAATATCCTCTGGTAAGCCAAATTCCGCAAGTGCCTGCTTGCGTTCCTTAGCATATAACGGATGCTCCAGTGAATGTAACATTGCTTGTTCTCTGGTAGTATCAAACCATTCAACGTTGATGCCTGCACGTACGCCATAATTAGAAAAACGACTTGCTGTCTTAAAAGAAGTTTCTTTTTCGGACTTACTAATTGTTCCTGTTCCCCAGGAAAGGCGGTAACATTTTTCTTTTTCATAATCGATGCTTATACCGTAACCAAGTGGCAATAGAATATCTGTTTCGGTTAGCGTTTTGTGTCCAACTTTTTCGTAGCCACCTCGCATAAAATGATCGTCCATGACAATCAAGGTTTGTTCAGCTAATGGAGCGGATGTAATATGCTCTATACTTGGTAAGCGATTTATTGTTTTGAATAGATAAGGTCGAATAAAAAGCGGCATCGTCATTACATCATTCCATAGGCTATCTTCCGAAAACAAACCATCTTTTTGCATTTGGCGTAAATCCCCGACGACAAGCACATAGCCATCTGTGAACAAATCAATTTCAACTCGGAAAATATCTCCTGGAACAGCTTTATAGCGCAAGCTTTTTTTTCTTAAGAGTTTTTCCAGTTTCTCATTATAATCTGGAGGTAAATAGGATGGATACTGATGTAGCCACGCGATCATTTCCTCTTTAGTTGTTAAGTTTTTCATGTTTGTCAGTGGCAATTCGAAAAGGGTTTTCGTATTGCGAGCGACGATGTAACTAGATGGCTGATCCTCTGTCCCTATGCCAGCAGAAAAAACAACCCCATTCGCTTTAACGCTGGAAATATGGGTGTAATTCATTTTCTTCTCTTTACCGCGTGCAGTTTTAGGGAGAATGATTTCACGATTTCGTGTCGAGATCTCTACATCCGATTCTTGATAAGCCTGCTCACTAACTGAGATACGTTTTCGAATGATATCACCATCCATGCAGATGAAATAACCACTTCGTATTTCAATCGTATCCCAATGCTCTTCTATCAGGTGTAGTCCAAAATAAGGACGGAGCGTATTTGTTAGCCAACTGTTGATATGTGCCATGAGATTACCTCCTATTCATGTGATAAAATTGATCAATGGATTATGTCAAGTATACTGAATGCTTCTAGCTACGAAAATATTTTATATAAAAATATCTATGAAATAGTTAATATTGATTAATTAAATTAATTGCACTTGGGAAGATGGTAAGTATAAACTCTTAGACTTACATGAAGGTCGGCATGAGTTTTCTTCAACTTTGAAACTTTTCTAGAAAACTAACTATACTGCAATGTCCAATCTTATCGTTAAACCTTTTCTGCTATAATTAAAGAAAAATATTGGAATAGGAGTTTTAACATGAAGGCATACTTAGCAAATGGATTATTTTCTTTAGGAGATCGTTTAGTCAACGAACAGCTCGCTGCGGCAATTAGAGAGGCAGTACCCGGTATCGAATTATATGTCCCTCAGGAAAATGATGCGATCAATGATAAAACGGCCTATGCAGATAGTTTGGCGATCGCACAAGCAGATTTAGAAATGTTGCAAAATAGTGATGTATTAGTAGCTGTTTTAGATGGTGTTGAGATTGATTCGGGTGTAGCAGCAGAGATTGGTGCATTTGCGATGCTGAATCGACCAATCGTAGGCGTCTTTACAGATGTTCGTCAACAAGGTCGAGACAATATGATGAAAATAGAAGCACTTGTGCGGGACGGAATTGAAAATCAGTTTGTTTATCGTAATTTATTTGTTATTGGCTTGATTAAGCGTACGGGAGTGATTACGACTTCCATCGCTGAAGCTGTCCAAGCCGTTCAAAAATATAAAAAATAGGAGGAGTTTTTGTATGTTATTATCAACAACAGATATTGTGGCTGGAAAAGAAATTGTAGAAACACTTGGTTTAGTAAAAGGTAACTCTGTACAATCAAGAAATATTGGACGCGATATGATGGCGGGACTACGTAATATTGTGGGAGGAGAGATGAAGGAGTACGCAGAAATGCTCGTTCGCTCCCGAGAAGTTGCTACGCAAGATATGGAGGAAGAGGCAAGACGACTAGGGGCAAATGCCATTGTTGGGGTAAGATTTTCCACATCATCTGTTATGGATGGCACATCAGAGGTATTAGCATACGGAACGGCAGTAAAAGTAATGGAATAACGGGTAAGGGCTTCAATAAAATTGGAGTCCTTACTAATGTTGAGAAACAGAAATGGTCAAGGTACTCTTTGTGAATATTGCGCTTTATGAGGGGATTTTCGTTCTAGGCTACTCACTTTTCGCAAAGATATATTGTTGCTGCCGCTACGTTGCACTGCGCTTTCGCACAGAAAAAATTTGTTGCTGCCGCTTCGCTTTCCACAAAAAACATTGCTGAAATTTAGTTTCGTTTTATAATAATAAATTAGAATGAATGACACGCCAGAAGATGCATGCTAAAAGAAGTGGTTGATTGGAGTGGAGGCTGGGTGACTCCTTGGGGATCAGGAATAGAGGAACGAAGGCTAAGAACATCACGTCCTGTGATAACGCCTTCGTGACCAACATCGTGTTGGCCCGAGACCCTGGAGCGAAGCGAAGCGGCTCATCGGGCGCCCCCAGGAAAGCGCCCAGCCGGAACGGAAGTCAACCTCTCACTTTGCCGAAGAGCCATCCATTAATTACATAGACATAATAGTGAAGGGCTTCAATCAACAAGATTGAAGCTCTTTTTTAATCTGCTAAGTCGGAATTCATTGGTAAAAATAAAGTTAATTATAACAAAAGTGTAGTATGTTTAGTCTGTTTAATGGTTTTTGTTGTTAAATGAATATATACCAATTATACTAATGATGTTGAAATTTTGTAGTTAAAAGGACTAATAGTGTCCACCTTGATTTGTATAATAGAGAAGTAACTATGAAGAGAAAGTGGGATATATGGTGGATTCACAACAAAACAAAGGCTATCGTGTCATTTCGATGTTTGACAGACTGATAGATGGTCAGGGAATTAACAAAAAACAAGAAGCATTTACACATAATGTTGGTGAAAAAACCGTACAACGGGATTTGAATGAAATTCGAGCGTATCTGGAAAAAGCTAAATTGGATTGCCATTTAGAATATGTTCGGACAGAAAATGTGTACAAGCTTACAAATACAGAGGAAAGTATTTTATCGAAGGAGCAAGTTTTAGCGATTGTTAAAATTTTAATTGAATCAAGAGCGCTGCTAAAATCAGAGATGAGCGATATAATAGATAAGCTTATTTCGATTGTTGCAGCCGATAAGCAGGAGTTTATTCGCAATATTATTTTAAATGAAAAGCATTTGTATGTAGATTTAAATCATAAAAAGTCACTATTGCATTTAATTTGGGCACTGTCAGAGGCGATTCAAAAAAAGAAAATCATTAAAATTGATTATTTACGTGAAGGTGAAACAATTCCGACAGAAAAGATTTTAAAACCACTCGCTGTTATTTTCTCAGAATACTACTTTTATTTAATTGCCTATGATAAAAAGGTCGAGAAGGATTTGCCCATTGTCTATAGAGTCGACCGTATACAACATTTTCAAGAGCTCGAACAAAAATTTCAAATACCCTATACCGAACGTTTTCAAGAAGGAGAGTTTCGGAAACGCATTCAGTTTATGCATGCTGGCGAGCTAATGCGTATGAAATTTATCTTTAAAGGAACATCCCCGCAAGCGGTATTAGATCGCTTACCAACAGCAAACATAATATCCAAAAAAGATGAGCAATATTTATTTGAAGCAGAAGTTTTTGGACATGGTATTAAAATGTGGCTGCTGAGCCAAGGGGCAAACATAGAAGTGCTAGAGCCAATTGAGCTTAGAGAAGAAATCATTGAAACGATTCAATTGATGCAGCAAAACTATCGCTATATATAAAAGACCAAAGCTATCCACAAATAAAAGGTAAAAAATCCGCGTAGAATCTAATCGAAGCGGATTTTTACTGTTTAAGAATGAATATTTTCTAAAAAAGTTCCTCAAAAAACACTATATTAAAATTATCAAAAAGCTTGTAATCTTTCATATAGTTTTCCTCATACAAATAAACGAATAAATGCTTTGAGCCATCTAATCGTATGCCTATTTCTTGGTTATCATTATTACGTAATGTTAACCAATAAGCCTCGTCGTAATTTGAATTGGAAAAAAAGACTTTTCGAAGCGGCTGATCTTCAAATTGCTGCATTATTTGATTAATTGTCGCTACATCTGTAATAGTGATTGTTTTGTTATCAGAGGAACGGATTACTTCAATTTCATTAATTTGTTCAAGATCAAATTGTTCAATTACCTCCTTATTAAAAGTTGAATCGCGCGTTAAAAATAGGGTTGAAGCAAATAAAATGAGAAGAGGTAATAGGATGCCAATTAATATTTTATATCGTTTTTTCATGTTAAACTCCTTGAATTCTAAAAATTCGCACATATGTATTCTTTTCCACGCTATAATTGAGCATATACTGAATGGATAAAGGATGGCAATCAAATGACACATAATTATGAAGAAAAAGAGATATTGTATCCAGATGGTACATTAATGTATCGTGGCGGTGTGAAGAAAAATGACTTTGGTCATGACATTTATGATGGAAAGGGTACGCTATTTGACCAAGAAGGGGAGCTGTTATTCGAGGGTGAATTCGTCAATCATATGAAGCAAGGTAACGGCATCATGTATTTAAAAGGACAAATGATTTATCAGGGCGAATTTATTCAAAATAAAAAACAAGGTAATGGTATTTTATATAAGGATGGTCAGGTATATTACGAGGGACATTTTCGTAACGATTTAATGGAAGGTTACGGGATTTTGTATTATGAGGAAGATGTTATGGCTCCATTTAAAGAGCTTCGTACACAGTATCCGCATTTAAATCAGCCACAATATGAGGGTGATTTTGTCCATGGCATGAAGAAAGGCAAAGGAAAACAATACTATCCAAGTGGTTTTTTACAATATGAAGGTGATTTTATCTGGAATCATATGCAAGGTGCTGGAAAGCTTTACTTCGCACCAGAATCGCCAAGTGCTGGGGAGCTTGCAAATGGTGTAACATCCCTTCAGTACGATGGCTATTTCTTTGAGGACATGGAGCATGGAAAAGGTAAGAACTATTCCAGACAAGGTGTACTTGAATCGGAGGGGCAATTTAAAGAGGATGCGATGACAGGACAGGGTACTCTTTATTATGCTAATGGACAGGCTTCTTATATTGGGGAACTTGTAAATGGAGAAAAGCACGGTCGAGGAGATTATTTTAATGAAGAAGGAAAAATTATTTATAGCGGTGAATTTATTAACGGTGAACGATTACGAATAACACCAGAAATAGAGCGAGAGATTGGCAAATTACAGAAGCAACTGGATGGACTTGTAGGACTTCCAAATGCCAAAAAGGAATTACATAATCTAATTAACTTCATAAAAATTCAAAGTTTGCGTGTCGATCATGGTTTAACAAGCTTCCCAATAACATATCATCTAGTATTCTCTGGAAATCCAGGTACAGGAAAAACAACAGTAGCGCGTATCATAGGCCAAATATATAAGCATCTTGGTGTACTTTCAAGCGGGCATTTTGTGGAAACAGATCGTGCAGGCTTAGTAGCAGGATATGTTGGCCAGACTGCTTTGAAGGTCCAGGAAGTTGTGAATAAAGCAAAAGGTGGCGTGCTTTTTATAGATGAAGCCTATTCACTAATCAATGATAAACAGGACGCATTTGGTAAAGAAGCGATTGATAGTTTATTAAAGGCGATGGAGGATTTACGCGATGATTTAGTTGTTATCGTTGCTGGATATACAGAGCTCATGGAGGAATTTTTGCTTGCCAATCCAGGATTTAAATCCCGATTCAACCATTTTGTGCGGTTTGATAATTTTAGCACAGATGAGCTTTATGATATTTTTGCCATGCTTTGTAAAAATAATGATTACCAGTATGGTGACGTATTTGCATACCATATGAAGGAGCAATTGCATCAAATTCCAGTTGAATCAATTCCAAACTTTTCGAACGGTCGTTATATCCGAAATTTATTTGAAAAGCTCGTAACCATTCAATCAAACCGTCTAATTCAACAGAAAGACATTACGAGAGAAGAATTAATGGAGTTTACAGAGAAAGATATTTTACTAGGCATAGCAGAAAGTCTATTTGATAATACATTTTAACTTCTTTCAGCCGATTCCGGACACAATTTTGCCGAGGCATAATTGAAAAGTTGTCATTGAGGCCAAGGATTAATAAAATTTGGCCTCAGCTGTGTACAAAAGAATAAATATGATCAATAAAATGAAAAATGGAGGTAAAGATGAAAAAGCTTTTAGCTATTATATTAGTATGCGCGTGTATTATACCAAGGGTAATGACTGTAAATATTACGATCAACAATAATATTAAAGTACCTAAAAAACAGATTGAATAATTGACAAAAAATGAAAGTAGTAGTAATCTAACTCAAAACATACGCTACCGTATTTTACTGGAGAGATGACATGCAATTAACGAGGGAAGATTGGATAAAAGCAGGCTTACAACAATTAGCTAATGAAGGAATACATAAAGTTCGCATCGAAGCACTTGCTCGATTACTAAAAATAAGTAAAGGGAGCTTTTATCACTATTTTTGTGACCATCAAGAGCTGTTAGATTCTATGCTCGACTATTGGGAAGTACATGCAACAAAGCTCATTGTTCAAAGTATGGAGCAACCTGATGCCTCATTAGAACAGCTATTACAAATTAGTTTTAATCGAGATAAAAAAATGGAAATTGGTATTCATACTTGGGCAAAATATGATCCTGTTGTTGCAGCACGCTTAGTGGATATTGAAGAACAAAGAATTTCTTGTGCTGCGAAATTGTATCAAAAAAAAGGCATAAACAATGCTGAATCGATTGATAGAGCGAGACTTGCCTATTTAACGTATGTAGGATGGATGACAAGGTTTGAAGAAAATCCTAATTTTGATCTTGATAAAATGGTTGAGCTTTTAACTTCTTTCAGCGGTTGACCAAACATCAGTTGTTGCTGACGCTACGCTTTCGCACCAAAAACATCCGCTGAAATAGAGGAATTCATGCTAGGAACTTCACATTTCGTGAAAACGTTTGATGTGCAAGCGCTAAGCCAAATACGGACGCAATCATGCTGCCGAAACATAATTGATTAAACGATTATAAATGTCCCTAATATGGTTATAGAACCTGAAGGGACAAATTTAATCCCATAACATACGATATCGTATGTTATGGGGAAACGACATTGGAGGAAACTATATGAAATTAATTTTACCATTAGTAGCTGTGGGGTTTTTGTGTTTTATCAGTTTTTTGCATATGTATTGGGCTTTTGGAGGTCGATGGGGTTCTGCTGCTGTAATCCCAGTAAGAGAGGGAGAGCATAAACCTGCGTTTACTCCGAAGAAATGGGGCACATTATGCGTAGCCATTCTTATTCTGGTTGCTAGTATCATAATCGTTGTTCAAGGTGATTATTTGCAGAGCTTCCAAGCAAATAGCCTATCTAAAATCGGAAGTATTGTCTGTGCTATCGTTTTTATTATTCGGGCGATTGGTGATTTTAATTATGTTGGATTTTTTAAAAAAATAAAACATTCACAGTTTGCTAAATACGATACTTGGATCTACAGTCCATTATGTTTGTTCGTTGGATTTGTCTATACCATACTATTGTTTTAAAATGAGTGACAACTAGGGAGAATTTATAGGAGGAAACAATAATGGATCAAACGATTTCCTTACTTCATCATGGTGATACGGAATACAATACACAAGGACGATACCAAGTCGAGCTCGATTCTTTAGTACATTATGTTTTATATAGACTATAATGACAGCAGTAGTTAACGTTTTCTACGTTAGCTTACTGTTCTTTTTTTGTTAAATACTATATAGGGTGTGATTTTTATAGTTCTTATAGTTTTTAATGAATCGGAGAGAAAAATGAAGGTAATAGAGATTGGATCAGCCGGGGGCAAAAGATATATACTACTAAATCGAGAGGGAGGACCAGTTATACCAGCCATGAAATATCTAAAACTTGAAACAAAAAGAAGTAAAAAAGTTAAAAAGAGGCATATCAGCAAATTACTGATAGACCTCTCTGAATTTTATGATTTCATCATACCAGCTAAAATATCAAATAATTCTTTTGATATTTCAAAGTGTCCGAATCGTAGTCTTGAGCGATATTCCTGCCATAAGGGTTCTTTTGAAATCAATGATAACGGAACGGGTACTATATGTTCGAGGTAGCTCACATTTTTCCTGTAGGGCATGAATCCAGGATATAATTCTACTTGATAAGCAACTCCACTTAATACTTTCCCAATTGCCGTAAATTTTTGACAAGGGACTTTTGTTTCTAGGGTTTCTTTAGGACTATAGTAAATAATCCAATCTCCTTCTTTCATTCTATTTAAAGGAGCATTTTTACCATGACATAATTGACAAAAGCCTTCTTTAACCCCATATTTCACATGATTTTCTGATGCTATACCAATCCAATATTTAATCATAATTTTTTTCTCCAGCTGAACTAAAATCAAAGTTTGATAATGTAAGTAATTTTTCCTTAAAGAAAGCTTCCTCACCATTTAGAGAAGAAAAAAAGATATTGTCGATTCTTTCAACTAATGGAATAGCAATTTCTAATTTATTTTGCCCTTTTTCAGTAAGGGAAATTGTATTTGCTCTAGGATCTTTTTTAGAGATATTTCTTACTACCAATTCACTGTTTTCCAGTTTTTTTATAATACTTGAAACAGTCATTACATCCATATCAGCAGCTTTGGCAATTAAAGCCTGGTTAATATCTTCATTCCTCTGTGCTAGATATGCTAAAGTTGTTAATACAACGAATTGAGGATGAGTAAGAGCAACCTCTTTCAATTGTTTTTTTATTTCCCTATGCCAAATATTGTACGATCTAATGAATAGAAAACCAATAGATGCTGAAGAATCGTCTTTGAATTTTGAAGGAAATTTGGTCATTTTTCAACCAATTTCTTTATTGAAATTATACTCATAGGTACGTCTCTAAACACCTGGTTTAAGAAGTTAATATTTTCTTCTGTAGTTTTAGCATTTTTCAATTCAACTGTATGTTTAATAATACTTTGATCAACACCTTCGATAATTTTATGATCAAAATAGAGGTCTCCTAATCCTGGGATTGAAGTTTTATCACAAAAACATTTATTTTCTTCAACACTTACCAATTCAAATACAATTGGTGGTTGGCCTTCAAGCTCCATTGTTCCAGTGCTTCCCTTTACGAATTCACCATTTAGTGAAATATCTTTCAAGTCTGCTTCCCACTTAAACCATTCATTTACATTTGCGTATAATGGCCAAATTTTGTCTGGTGTAGTATTAACTCCTAGTTCAAAACTAAATTTCATAAACTAATCCCTGCTTTCTTTTGTAAGTAAACTTATTATAAGTTTACTTACAATAAATATCAACAATAATTTCTTCATCTAAAGAACATCGTTATCTGGAATTTTTGCCCTATCCAGCCTGAATCATGTTTAATTAAGTAGAGGAAGCTAAAAAGTCTTGATAAAACACTTATTCTTTGATTTTTTCTATGTATCTTATAATATTAATTATAGCAAGGGGGAAATTATAGGGGGAAACAATATTGAACCAAACGATTTACTTACTCCGTCATGGGGAAACTGAATTTAATACACAAGGACGGTACCAAGGAGAGCTCGATTCTCCATTAACAGAATTGGGTGTACATCAAGTACAACAAAACGCTCAAATGCTAAAAAGTTTAATTGGAAATCCTAATGAATGGAAAATTGTGTCGAGTCCATTAGGAAGAGCCATGCAAAGCACGGAAATAATTTGTGAAACAATTAGATATGATTTGAAGAATGTTGAAAAAGATAATCGTTTAACCGAGGTTGCAGTGGGACAGTGGGCTGGGTTAACAACGAAAGAAATTGAAAGTTATTGGCCCAATCTTTTTCATAATACAGACGTGTATAACTGGTATTTTAATGCGCCGAATGGAGAAGCGTATGACTCGGTAGTGAACAGACTGAGTGCTTGGCTAGAAGACATTCAACATATACCGAAAGTGATTGCTATTTCACATGGTTTAACAGGTCGTATTTTACGAGGAATTTATTCGGATTTAAAAAAGGAAGATGCACTGAAGCTAGAAGTATCTCAGGATGTATTTTTTAAATTAGCGGATAACACCATCACAAGAATATGTTCAGATTTTGATGATTTTTATTAGTGACAAACAAACCTTAAGAATTTCTTCATAAATTTCCTACAGGAATATTCATAAATGCCTCCTATTATAATGTGTGGGAGGCGTTTTTTTATGAAGAAATTTGTCGTATTTTGTATTATATGTGCGGCAGCATTCTATTTTTATTATACAAATAACAGAACGGAGCAAACGGAATTAGAGCTACCTTCGTTGCATAGTAAAAATGCATTGTTGCTGAATGAAAAAGGAGATGTATTATTCGAAAAAAATGCAGATGACATTATCTATCCTGCATCATTAACGAAAATTATGACAGCGATTGTTGCCATTGAAACGACTACTGATCTGCAGAAGCAAACAATCGTTGAACCACAAACGATTTCTAAATTTACTGCTCAAAATGCTTCTATGGCTGGCTTTAAGGCAGGAGATTTTGTAACGATAGAGGATTTATTATATGGTACATTGCTTGCCTCTGGGGCGGATGCTACAGGAACACTTGCAAATGCGATTGCAGGTAGTGAAGAATCATTTGTGACATTAATGAATAATAAAGCGCATGAATTAGGGTTGAATGATACTCATTTTGTGAATGCCAGCGGATTACATGATCCTGCTCATGTCTCCAGTGTACGTGATATTAGTAAGCTGTTTCGTTATGCTATTGAAAATCCTACCTTTTATCAAATTTTGACTTCAAAAAGCTATAGTACTCATGTACCTAATGAATTAACGATAACAAGCTCACTTTTAACGAAAATACCAGATGGAGAAGGTGCAATATTGGGAGGGAAAACCGGCTATACACCTGAAGCGGGTCTTTGCTTAGCCTCTATAATCGAAAAAGATGGTAAACAATATATCTTTGTGACGACTAATGCGGCTGGGCAGGCCTGGACACCACCACTCCATATTGAAGACGCTCTGACAGCGTACGATTCGCTGTAGGGAAAAATATGAAAAAATAACAACTTTTTAATCGTTTCAACCGTCATATTTATAGGGTGCACTGAACAAGTACCTGAAAAGAAGGCGTCTTGGGAGCCTTTGACTAATGAAAGTTGGCAAAATAGCTAACGCGGTATTCATACTTGGGGATACGATCGATCATTGTCATTAAAGAGGGGAGGTGTTACGTGTCGTTTATAAAAATGACAATGAAGCATTAAAATGGTATTCATCATCTACTTCGAGGAATAAAGCACTTGTTTATAATGCAAAGATGGGCGGAATTTTAGTTCCAATTGCCAAGAGATACGGTTTTGAGATAGACAGGAAATTTTTTAAATTACCATAAATGCTATTGATTACCGAAATGGTTAAAACGTATACCATGGTAATAAGTTGATTGTAGTGGAGGCTGAAAAACTAGTTGATTCCTACTATTTCCTGGCACAATCTATTAATCTATAATTAGAGTCGAATTCTATACTTTAATAGAAAAAGCACATGAGAAAAGACATCTATGATGAAAAGGGCGGTGTAGAACAATGAAAAAACTTTTATCCTTTGCAATTATTTTGACATTTTTAATTAGTTTTGTGTTTGTAGATAATGAATCTGCTAACGCTGAAGGTACATCCGTTATTCAATCAGTCGTTAAAGACGCAGCAGTTTATGTAGAACCTTCCGTAGAAAGTACCGAAATCGGTCAAATAACGAAAGGTAGTTATGTAACAGCTATACCTGTAAATAAGAAATGGACTCGAATTAAAGTGCAACAGCTAGAGGGATATGTAGAAACAGCAGTATTAGTGAGCATTACATCTGAAAAATATTTAGTAACGCAAAAAGGTGGAACAACTTTATTTACATATCCTAGTCCAAATGCACAAAAAGCGGGACTGCTTAATGAAAACAGTATTATCTTTGTATATGGATCAGCACCTGGAGGTTGGTCATTTGTCCAATATGGTCATCAAACAGGCTATGTTGCAACAAATTCTTTAAAGAAACCTGTCGCGACAAAAAAACGAGTAAATGCTGCTAATGGCGCTGTGCTTCGTTTAACAGCTAGCCCAAGTGGCGAGGTTCTTGGTACGATTGCCAATAAAACAGTCGTTCAACAATATACAACGCTAGTTGGCTGGGCCTATGTAGAAGCTGGGGAACAAAAGGGCTATGTGAAAGCCTCAGAGTTGGTGAATTTTCAAATACCTGGTAACAAAGTATACAATAAAGGTGTACCAGTAGCGAAAGGGGAAAAGAAACGTGTGGCTTTAACATTCGATGATGGGCCAGACGCAAAAGTTACCCCGCAAATTTTAGCGACTTTAAAGAAATATGATGCTAAGGCAACATTTTTTATGGTTGGGCCAAATGCCTCTAAAAATTCAGCAGTCGTAAAGAAAGTTTATGAGGCTGGCCATGAAATAGGCAATCATACATGGAACCATTCAAAGTTAACAGGCTTATCGACAGCAAATGTTAAACAAGAGGTTGATCGAACTAGCAATGCTATTTATGCAGCCATCGGTCAATATCCAACGGTTTTCCGTCCACCATATGGTGCAACGAATGATAAAGTTCGTTCTGTCATTACGATGCCTTCTATTCTATGGTCGATCGATACATTAGATTGGAAGCATCGCAATGCTGATAAAATATTAGCGTATGTGAAAGCCTCAGTGAAAGATGGCAGCATTATTTTAATGCATGATATTCATCAAACAACAGCAAATGGTTTGGAAAATGTAATTCTTTACTTGCAAAAGCAAGGCTACGAATTTGTAACTGTTAGTGAAATATTACAATAATCTATAAGCGAATGGAATAAGGCCGTGCAACTGTCAATCCAGACAATTGCACGGCCTTATTGATTATTTAAATAGATTAATAGTCGTAATAATAATTGGAATACCGAATACGTCGATTAAAAACGCTCCTACAATTGGTACGACAAGAAATGCTTTTTTCGATGGACCGAAGCGTTGGACAACTGCTGACATATTAGCCATTGCATTTGGCGTTGCCCCTAAACCATGTCCAGCAAAACCGGCAACCATCACCGCCGCATCGTAATTTTTTCCAAGAATCTTAAACAATACAAAGATACTAAATAAGACAATGAAGAATACTTGTGCGAAAACAATGATGAATAGTGGAAGTGCTAAATCAGCAATTTCCCATAATTTAATACTCATGAGCGCCATTGAAAGGAAGACACCTAATGTCACATCGCCGATTAAAGAAATACTTTTCATGTTAATCGCTTCAGGTTTTACTTTATCCATAATATTGCGCACTAGTACAGCTACAAACATTGAACCAACATAGCCAGGTAGTACGAAACCTGTAGCTTCTGAGAATAGTGTTCCAACATATGTACCTACAGCCATACAGAACGTAATTAATAATACTTGTGTAAAGAATGAATCGGATGTAATTTGCTCATTTTTATTTTCAAAATCAATTTCTTCCGTTTCTTGTTCATTTGGCGTTAAATTATATTTACCAACTAAGTACTTTACAATCGGACCACCGATTAAGCCACCAGCCACTAAACCACATGTAGCCGCAGCCGCACCGATTGTCATGGCTGATGAAATACCTAAGTCTTCTAATGTTTGTCCAAATGCTGCAGCGGCACCATGGCCACCTTCCATAGAAACAGCACCAGCCATCATACCGATTAATGGATGAATCCCCATTAGTGATGCAAGAGATACACCAATAACATTTTGCATTAATGCTAGGAAACCACAAGCCAACCAATAAATAATTAATAATTTTCCACCAAGCTTCACAAGTTTAAAGCTTGCTCCTAAACCAATTGTTGTGAAGAAAGTAATCATAAATAAGCTTTGTAATGACGTATCAAGCGAAATTTCTAATACGCCAGTTGTCTTTAGAATAGTGGCTAATGCGGCGAATAGTAAGCCACCAACAACAGGTGCTGGTATACAAAAACGCTTTAAAAAACCGACTTTATCGATGAGCCAGCCGCCCAATGCGAATAGTGCAACTGCTAGAAATACTGTTGTAATTTGATTAATTTCGATCATGTACCTTGTCTCCTAAGTAAGTGATTTAGTGCTTCATAAACAAAATAAGCACCTAGTTTAACTGTGTGCCCATTCTCATCCAGTGAAGGATTTACCTCACAAATATCAAAAGAATGTGTATTTGGATGTGAAGTTACTTGTTGAAGTATCATGCGTACAATTTTTGGATCTAGTCCAAACGGTGATGGAGCACTAACACCCGGTGCAAATGCAGCATTTAATACATCCATACAGAGCGTTAAGAGAATATAATCATGATTATCCATATATTGCTGAAGATCCTGCATGATTTGCGCATTATTTTCTGGCGTCATATTTTCTTCTAACACATAATTCACATGCAACTCATCGGCTTTATCAAATAATTCTTTTGTATTGCCATAACGTTGTATGCCTAAAACAAAGTAATCGGCATGTGGATCCTGTGCTAAAATCTGACGGAACATTGTGCCAGACGATGGTTGCTCATCGAATGGTCTTAAATCGAAATGAGCGTCGATATTGACGATCCCGATTTTTGCATCTTTAGGTAACGCTGCACGAACGCCTAAATAATGTCCGTATAGTGTTTCATGTCCACCGCCAAGCACGACACATTGTATTTTTTTATTTAGCAATGTTTTGACAATTTCACCGAGCTCACGCTGTGCTTCTTCTAAAGCGTGGTTAAGACAAAGAACGTTACCAACATCTATAATTTGCTGTTCGTCATTAAATGTCCAAGGTAAGCTAGATAATGATTCACGCAAAGCATTAGGTGCACTTGCTGCCCCTACACGCCCCTGATTACGCCGTACACCTTCATCACATATAAAGCCCACAATTCCGGCATGCTGATGATCTGAAGCGCTTACATCATTAATAGGAATTCTTTTCACTTTTTGATGTAAACGAAAATTACTCGTATTAGTAGTTGAATCTATACGACCTTTCCATTGTTTTTGATCTGTCATTGAATACATATCAGTGTCAACTCCGTTTCCAATATTATTGTATTGAAAATATTGTTATGAATAAATTATATATTCGCATAATTATAATAGCTAATATATAATTATTATTAATCTATAGCTTTTAACTATAAATGAGGAGAGATGTTGTTGTGGATATTAAACAATTGCAATATTTTATAGCAGTTGCGGGGCATATGAATTTCTCAAAGGCAGCTGAAAAACTACATATTTCTCAGCCTTCTCTAAGTAATGCTATTAAAAAATTAGAGCAAGAAATTGGTTCACCTTTACTTGAAAGGAATACAAGAAATCTTCAATTAACAGAAGCAGGCGAGCTTTTATATGAACGAGCAAACGTTATATTGAAAAACATGGAAGTTTTAAAAATAGAAATGGATGAGGTAATTGTACGTGGCACAAGTGAAATAACGATAGGCGTGATGGAATCGATTAAGCATTGGCTCCCAAAAGTCATTGCAGAGTATAAAAAAGAATATCCAGAAATGATGATTCATCTAGTAGATATTTTAGGGAGTAAACGTGTTGAAAAATCGCTTAAAAGCTATAAAACACATTTAATTATTACAAATCAAATAATGGTTGATGAAGAGCTCGAAGTTAACTGCTTATATGAAGAGCGACTTGTAGCCGTTTTACCATTAAATCACCCATTAGCGAAGAAAGAGAAGCTGACGATCGCAGATTTAAGTGAAGAGCATTTTATTATTAGTACAGAAGGCTTTCAAACGAGACATGACATTTTAGATGCATTTGAAAAGGCTGACCAAAACATTAATATCCAATTCGAAATTGAACGTTTTGAGACGGCTGTGTCTCTCGTTCGTGAAAATTTAGGGATTACCATTCTACCTGAAAATTATTTAAAAGGTCCTACATCTAAAACGATTGTCCAAAAAGGAATAGATTGTCCCAATTTACGACGAAATGTGTATGTGGTGTATTTAAAAAACCGTCATTTACCTTTGGCTATTCGTCAATTGCTTACTGATATAATAAATATAGGCAAAACGCTTTAGAATATTAAAGATTGATTTGGTTGAGAAGAGTAACTTCTTTGAATGAGAAGTTACTCTTTTTTATCCTACTTTTTGTTTCACTTACCAATTTTAAAAAGAAGAGGCTCATCGGACGCCCCTAGGAAGCTCTGCTCAGCGCGAAAGCGAAGCGGCAGCTACAAAGCGCCCAGCCGGAACGGAAATCAACCCCACGCTATGGTGATGGGCTAAAGAAGTAAAAAACAGGCGACTATGAACATTAAAATTTTTTATCAAAAGAAGCTATTTTGATTTGATGACACATAATATGGCAAAATAATTTTTCGAATTGAGCTTTATTATTGTAATGATATTTTCTATCTGCTCAAAACACTGTCTTAAGTATGAATTTTCTCTATAATTCAAATTTTTGTTTAATAGACATTGATTTACAAGAAATATAGCGGTAACATTTAATGTAAGAATAAAAATGAATATTCATTCATTTGCCATTTTGATGTTCAAACAAAGGGGGTTTTTTTATGAACTTTTCTTATAGCGAAAAAGTAGTAGAACTGCAAGAGAAGCTGACAAATTTTATGGAGCAATACATTTATCCTAACGAGGCAGTGTTTGCTGCACAGGTAGAGGCAATGGAGGATCGTTGGGGAGCGATTCCACCAATTATGGAGGAATTAAAGCAAAAAGCAAAAGAAGCGGGTTTATGGAATTTATTTTTGCCAGATAGTGAATACGGTGCAGGTTTAACGAATTTAGAATATGCTCCTTTATGTGAAATAATGGGACGCTCTTTACTGGCTCCTGAAGTGTTTAATTGCAATGCGCCAGATACAGGAAATATGGAAGTGCTTGTGCGTTACGGCTCAGAACAGCAGAAAAAACAGTGGCTGGAGCCGTTATTACGTGGAGAAATACGTTCTTGCTTTGCAATGACTGAGCCTGCAGTTGCGTCTAGTGATGCAACAAATATCGAGGCAAGTATTGAACGTGATGGTGATTATTATATTTTAAATGGACATAAGTGGTGGACAACGGGAGCTGGAGATCCTCGCTGTAAAATCGCTATTTTTATGGGGAAACATAAAGATACTACAGCACCTATCCATGAGCAACAGTCGATGATTTTAGTGCCGATGGATACGCCTGGAGTAAAAATAGAGCGTATGCTAACTGCATTTGGCTATGATCACGCACCTGAAGGACACGGTGAGGTGACGTTTACGAATGTTCGAGTACCTGTGGAAAATATATTGTGGGGAGAAGGAAAAGGCTTTGCGATTGCCCAAGGTCGTTTAGGGCCAGGTCGTATCCATCATTGTATGCGTCTGATTGGAGCCGCTGAACGTGCATTAGAGGAAATGTGTGTGCGTGTAAGTGAGCGACACGCTTTCCATCGACCACTCGCAGACCAAGGTGTGATGCGTGAGCGTATTGCGGAATCCCGTATTGATATTGAGCAGGCAAGGCTGTTAACGCTTAAGGCAGCCTATATGATGGACACAGTAGGGAATAAAGAGGCGAAAGCAGAAATCGCCATGATTAAAGTAGTGGCGCCGAATATGGCATTAAGAGTGATTGACCGAGCGATTCAAGCATTCGGTGCTGCTGGAGTAGGACCTGATACGACGCTTGCAGCACAATGGGCAAATTCCCGCACATTACGACTAGCAGATGGACCGGATGAAGTGCATCGTAATACAGTTGCCAAGCTGGAGCTAAAGAAGCATGCCAAAAAACAAGAGGAGCTGGTTAAATGACGGTATTAGACTTATTTAGCTTAAAGGGGAAAACGGCCATCGTAACAGGGGGAGGACGCGGTCTTGGCGCTCAAATCGCACAAGGCTTTGCCGAAGCAGGTGCCAACGTTGTACTTTGTTCAAGAAAGGTTGAGGCATGCGAAGAGGTAGCGGAAGAATTAGCTGATTTAGGTGTCCAAACATTAGCTCTTACTTGTGATGTGACAAAGCCAGAGGATATCGCGAATGTAGTGTCAAAAACGCTTGAAACATTCGGCCAAATTGATATTTTAGTCAATAACAGTGGGGCGTCATGGGGTACTCCTGCTGTTGAAATGCCATATGAGGCTTGGCAAAAAGTTTTCGATGTTAACGTCAATGGTACATTTTTAATGACGCAAGCTGTTGGCAAAATAATGCTAGAACAAAAGAGTGGGAAAATTATCAATATCGCTTCGGTTGCAGGGCTTGGTGGTACATTACCTGAATTCATGGATACAATTGGCTATAACGCAAGTAAAGGTGCGGTCATTACGCTTACGAAAGATTTAGCCGTAAAATGGGGACCATATGGCGTCAATGTGAATGCCATTGCCCCAGGATTTTTCCCAACCAAAATGTCAAAAGTCTTAATCGAGCGCGGACAAGATTACTTAATGGGCGCGACGCCGTTAAAACGTTTAGGAACTGAAAATGACCTAAAAGGCGTTGCATTATTTTTAGCCGCAGCTGCCTCAGATTATATTACGGGGGATGTCATAGTTGTAGATGGCGGTATGAGCTCAATCATTTAACTTATTTCAGCAATTATTTTCTGTAGCGAAAGCGAAGCGGCAGCTACAGAAGTCTTTCACCTCTATAGGTGGTGAGATGAATGCCGATTTAAGTTACTTTTCAGTGGGTGACCAAACACCTGCTGAAATAGAGGAACTGAGTCTAAGAACGCCACGTCCTGTGGCAACGACTGAGTGACCAACATCGTGCTGCTGACGCTGCGTTAGCACTACGCTTTCGCGCAAAAAACATCTGTTGGCCTAAAGCCTCCGGCGGATGTCACGGAAATCGGACAGGAGTTCTTAGAGGATGTTAGCCTAAAATCATCGCATCCATGCGATAACGGCTAACTGACCTGCATCGGTAAAAACGCCACGTCCTGTGGCATTACCGAAATGACCGACATCGTGTCGGCCCTCATGCAGGCCTAAGCACAAAGCCGATTCCGGACGCATTGTTTATCTGTGCGAAAGCGAAGCGACAGCAACAATTATGCCGAGGCATAATTGATAGGAGGGGTACAATGGATACGATACAAGTAAGGGCAAGTGAACGTATTGATGAAGTGAAATTACATTCATTTTTAAAGAGTCAATTTCCGGAATTACCAGAGGGGAAGCTAGAAATTTCACAGTTTAGTGCTGGACATTCAAATCTAACTTATTGCTTAAAAGTAGGTGAATTTGAAGTGGTTCTTCGTCGACCTCCACATGGACCAGTCGCCAAAAAAGCGCATGATATGAAGCGTGAGTTTACGATTATATCTGCATTACATCCATTTTTATCTGCTGTACCACAACCTTATGTGTACGTTGACGATCGAGATATTATCGGCAGTGATTTCTTCCTAATGGAACGCAAAAAGGGTATTGTACTTGACACTCATTTTCCAGCTGGCACTGAAAATACGGAGGAGTTAGGACGTCTCATTTCGGAAAAGATGGTTGATTCACTTGTAGCTCTTCATGCAATACCATATAAGGAAACGCAACTAAAGGATATGGTGAAGCCAGAAGGATTTATGGAACGGCAAGTATATGGATGGATTGAACGCTATGACAAAGCAAAAACAGCAGAGCATGCTGAAGTAGCAGCGTTGACAAAATGGTTAAAGGATCATGTACCTTCTGAACATGAAGCAACCATTATTCATTATGATTACAAGCTTAATAACGCTATGTTTTCAAGTGATTATACTGAAATGATTGGGCTTTTTGATTTGGAGATGACAACTGTAGGGGACCCATTAGCGGATTTAGGGGTAGCCATGAGCTATTGGATGCATGCAGATGACCCAAAAATGCTGCTATATGCATTTGGAGAACCACCAATAACGACTTTACCAGGGTTTTATACACGTCAGGAATTCATTAACCGATATGCAGAGAAAAGCGGACGAGATGTTTCGGCCATCGATTATTATATTACATTTGCCTATTTTAAATTAGCTGTAATTTGTCAGCAAATCTATTGTCGATACGTCAACGGCCAAACAAAAGACGATCGTTTTGCACAAATGGATAAAATGGTAGCTGCATTAATTCATCAAGCTTCCAAGGCGCTATAACTTTAAAAAAATAACGGTTGCTATTTCAGCTTGTCGACAAAAGAATAAATATAAATAATTTGTATCAAAAAGCAAAGGTTGATTTTCACTCCGAGTTGGCGCTTTCCACGGGCTTGGCTTCAACTTCTTTCAGAGGGTGTCCAAACACCTGCTGAAAGAAGT